>NZ_LFRG01000044.1:0-30858 GCF_001573875.1 Clostridium sp. ATCC 25772 | reverse complement strand
AACAAGGATTTATCATAAATGTTTTTTATTTTATTCAGTTGTAAAATTATTCAAGTATTTTTGCACTATTATAGTATTTTAAAAAGAATGGGTTCAATACCCATTTTCTTTAACTCTTTTGGTTTTATATATACTTTTGAATTATTTCAGAACTTACTGCTTAGATAAGTTCGAAACCATAGTTATAACAAGTAACTTGAAGTATTTTTAATAATTCAGCTTCTAATTCATCTTTAAATATAAAGTGTCTATATTTAGGACAGAAAACTATATGATAGTTAATATTATAAATGCTATGACTTGTTTTCCTTATCTTCTCTTTCAAGTATATACCTCATTCCTTCTTCTATTAAATCATTAGCATTAACTCCTTTTGTTAAGGCTAATATTCTAATGTTTTTGTATAAATCTTCATCTATTGTTGTATTAATATTTTTTCTTGCCAATTTTTTCACCACCTATGTTATTATAAAATAATTATATCACATGGTTGACAATGTTTCAATGTTTTGTGATAATAGTAACATAGATAACATGGCTGGACTATTGTTCGTCAATCAACCTTAGAGGAATATAGAGAGGTTAAGAGAGCTAAAGCACTTAAAGATTTAATTTAAACTTTAATATTAAGCAAAAGGAGGTGAGGTAGATGAAATTAAGTTTTAAATTTAGACCAAATGTTAGTTCAAAGCAATTAGAAATAATAGAAGAGTTAAGTTATCATACAACAAAACTATATAATATTATCAATTATGCTTTAAGAGAAAATGGATTTAAAAATTATTATAATATAGAGTTAGAGTTTAAAAATAATTGGCATTGTGATTTTTTACATAGCCATACAAGACAACAAATGTTTAAGGTATTAGAACAAAATTGGAAAAGTTATTTTGCCAGTATTAAGGATTATGAAGTTAATCCATCTAAATATAAGGGAATTCCAAGACGTCCTAAGTTTAAAAATGTAGATAAAAATAAAAATGAAATTATTTTCACAAATATTGCTATAAGATTTCAAGATGGAATCTTAAAACTATCATTGTCAAAAGCTATACAAAGATTATTTGAGGTGGAAAGTCTTAATTTTGAGGTTTCTAATAAACTTCAAAGCCTTATTGATTGGAATAGCTTACAACAAGCAAGACTTACCTATGATAAAGTTCAGAAGTGTTGGTGTTTAATTGTAATTTACAATAAATTAGAAAAAGAAAATAATAATTCTAATATTATGGCAATAGATTTAGGTTTAGATAATCTCGCTACATTAACCTTCAAAGAAGGGAATGAAACTTATATTTTTTGTGGCAAAAAACTTAAATCAGTTAATGCTTATGCTAATAAAAAAATAGCATATTTACAATCTATTGAGATGCAAAAGTGTGGTTCTGATAAATTTAAAAATACTAAAGAAATTAATAGATTAAGAAGATATAGAAATAATTATATTGATGATTATTTACACAAAGTAAGTAAGAATATCATAGATAAAGCAATAGAGCATGAAGTTAAGAAAATAGTTATAGGTAAACTTAAAGGTATTAAGCAAGACATGAATTATAATAAGTCTTTTGTTCAAATACCAATACAAAGACTTGCTGAATTGATAAAGTATAAGGCAAAATTACAAGGTATTGAAGTTAAATTCAAAGAGGAAAGTTATACAAGTGGTTGCAGTGCTTTCGATTTAGAACCAATAAATAAAAAATACTATGATAAAACTCGTAGAGTGGTTAGAGGGTTATTTAAATCAAGTTTTGGATTAGTCAATAGTGATATAAATGGCTCATTAAATATATTAAGAAAAGAAGAAAAATGTATTCCCCAGTTAGTTAAAACTATGAGGGATAAGGGTAAGTGTTCTCGTCCGTTAAGAATAAGGGTTGCTTGTTAATTCAAGTCGAAAGTTAAATACCAAACTTCTTACAAAGAAGCCACATACCCTTGTGGGTGTGGTAGTTCACGATAACTGTTCATCATGAATTAGATGATCCAATTGAACTGTTGAAAGATGTAAAAAGAGTATTGAAAGATAAGGGTAAAATATTAATTTGTGATTGGAAAGAAGGATGTCATAAACATTTTGTGACAAAAGAAAGTATTATAGATGATTTGGAAAATGCAGATTTACATAATGTAAAAGAAGTAAATGCATCAGAAAAATTATTATGTTTAATTTGTGAAAAATAGAATATTAAAAACCTTAGACTGCTATATGATAATTTCAAAATTATTATATAGCAGTTTTTTTATGCAGATTAATGTAATTAAATAAATAAAATATAAAATTATTTTTAAAATACGTTATTGGCATTTGACAAAAACAAAAAGTAGTATTAATATAATAATTAGCAAATGCCAATAACTTGTTTTGAAGAATTATATTTTAGGAGGGTATGAAATGAAAATAGCAATTTCAGCAAATGGAAAAGAGAGTAATAGTTTAGTTGATGCTAGATTTGGAAGATGCGATTTATTTCAAATTCATGATGGTGAAAAAAAACAGTTTTATGTAGTAGATAATGAAGGAAAGTCTTCATCAGGTGGAGCGGGGATTGTTGCAGCACAGCAATTAATAAATGAAAACGTAGATTATATAATCACTGGAAATCTGGGACCAAATGCTTTTAAACTTACAGAAAAAGCAAAAATTAAAGCTTTTAAATCAGATGTTATATTCATAGAAGATGCATTGAAAATGTTAGAAAAAGATGAGCTAGAAGAGATTAGTTTTGCAGGTCCAGCACATGGTGGTATGGGTAATGGACATATGGGAGGAAGATAACTTTGAATATTGCAATTCTAAGTGGAAAAGGTGGAACAGGAAAAACTACTGTATCTACAAATTTGGCTTTAGCATTAAAAGCAAATTATATTGATTGTGATGTAGAAGAACCTAATGGATTTTTATTTTTAAAACCTTATATAGACGAAGAAAAAGAAGTTCTAGTAGATTATCCATTTATAGATGATAGTAAGTGTAATTCCTGTGGAAAATGTGTTAGGGTTTGTCAATTTAATTCTCTAGCTAAGGTTGGCGATGATATAATGCTTTTTCAAAAATTATGTCATAGTTGTGGAGCATGTAAAATTATTTGTGATAAAGATGCTATATCTTATAAGAAAAGAAGTATAGGAAACATTGAAAAAGGAATTTTTGAGGATATTAAATGTATAAGAGGAGTTTTAAATGTAAATGAACCTATGGCAGTACCGGTAATTAAGGAAGTATTTAATAATATAGAAACAAATTTTAATTTAATAGATTGTCCTCCTGGTACTTCTTGTAATGTTGTAACTTCTTTAAAATATGCAAATGCTGCAATTCTAGTTACAGAGCCAACGGAGTTTGGTCTTCATGACATGAAAATGGCATTAGAGGTTGTAAAACTTTTTAATATACCTTTTGGAATAATTATAAATAAAGATGATAAAAAAGATAATTTAATTAAAAGATATTGTAGGAAAAATGATATGGAAGTTATAGGAGCTTTGCCTTATAGCAGAGAAGTTGCTGAAATATATTCAATGGGGAATATATTATATAAAAATGCAAAATACAAGGAGGTATTTGATAATATAGCAATTAAGGCAAGGGAGGTTCTAAAATGGAATTAGTAGTTTTAAGTGGAAAAGGTGGAACGGGAAAAACTACCATAGCAACTGCGTTATCTCAATTAGCAAAGCAAGTAATAAAAGTTGATTGTGATGTTGATGCACCTAATTTGTCTTTGTTTTATAAAGGTAAAAATATTAAAAAAGAAGAGTTCATAAGTGGCAAGAAAGCTATAATAGATAAAAATAAATGTATAAAATGTGGAAAATGTGAAGAAGTATGTAGATTTGAAGCTATAAGAAATTTTTCCGTAAATGAATTTTTATGTGAAGGATGTACTACTTGTAGTCTTGTATGTCCACAAAATGCGATAACATTTGAAGATGAACATATTGCAGATACTTTTATTACAGATGTAGAACAAGGAATTATTTCTAGAGCTATTATGAAACCTGGAAGTGATGGGTCAGGAAAATTAATAACTCAATTAAGAAAAAATGCAAAACAATACAATAAAAATGATGATTTAATAATTATAGATGGGTCACCAGGGATTGGTTGTCCTGTAATATCTTCTATAACTGGTAGCAATGCAGTTCTAATTGTAACTGAGCCAACTAAATCAGGTGTTGAAGATATGATAAGAACAATTTCTCTATGTGAGCACTTTGGTGTACTTACAATGATATGTATAAATAAGTATGATATAAATTTAGAAGTTGCATGCAAAATTGAAGAAGTAGCAAAAGATAGGGGAATAAAAGTTGTTGGAAAAATACCTTATGATGATACAGTAATAAAATCTATAAATGAATTAAAACCAATAACTTACTACAAAGAAAGTTTAGCGAATAAATTCATAAAAGACATGTGGAGTAATATAAAGAAAATAATTTATTAATAATATATAAAAATTAGGAGGAATTAAAATGAAAATAGCAATATCAAGCGAAGGAAATTATGTTAGTGGACATTTTGGACACTGTGAAGGATTTAGTATTTATGAAGTAAAGGAAGGAAATATAAATAAAAGTTTCGTTGAAAATCCAGGACATAAACCAGGTTTTTTACCAGTTTTTTTAAATGATTTAGGAATAAATACTATAATTTCAGGAGGAATGGGAGAAAGAGCACAGGAACTTTTTGCAGAAAACTCTATAGAAGTAGTTGTAGGAGCAAGTGGAATTTGTGATGATTTAGTAAACGAATATATAAAAGGAAATTTAAAATCAACAGGAAGTGTTTGTAGAGAACATGAACATGAAGGAAATTGTGGAGAATAAAAATTAGTTTTTAATATTTATTCATGTGATTATCAGGAAGAAAGAATACAATGGTTTTGTGTATTTTAAAATTCTATAATATAGTAGTATAATGTATGAATATGAATTAAAAACTATTTAATCTATAGTGAATCATATTATAAATATTAAATACTAATAAATTGTAGGGAGGAATACAAATGGCAAGACCAACTAAGTGTAGAAGAGTAGAATTTTTTCCAGATAATAATTACTTTGTGCCTTTTGGAAAACCTAAATGCGAAGTTGAAGAAATAATTTTAAAAGTTGAAGAGTTAGAAGCTATGAGACTTAAAGATATAGAAAATTTAAATCAAGAACAATGTGCAAAAAGAATGGAAGTGTCTAGACAAACTTTTCAAAATATCATAGATAGTGCAAGAAATAAAGTTGCAAGGGCTTTGACAGAGGGAAAAGCTATAAAAATAAGTGGTGGAGATTATAGTACAAAATTATGTAAACTTAAATGCATGGATTGTGATAATTCCTATGAAGTAAATTTTAAACAAGATAAAACTTCTTGTCCCCATTGTGGATCTAAACAAGTGATGTGTAATAAAAAATTAGGTTTTTGCAATAAATGGTGTAAGTAGAATTTAGTTATTTCAGTGGAGGTAGTTGTTTTGGAAGAAAATATTATTTTAAAACCTATAGGAATTATTCATAGCAAATTTGAAGATATAAAAAGTATGCCTATTCAACCAACAGGTGATAATGCAGATAAAGGAAAAATAGAGATATTCCATGAGTATGCAGAAGGGTTAAAAGATTTAGAAGAGTTTTCACACATAATAGTTATATATCATTTTCATAAGGTGGAAAAAACTGAACTTACTGTAAAACCTTTTTTAGATGACAAGGTTCATGGCGTTTTTGCAACAAGGACACCAGTTAGACCTAATCATATTGGTTTGTCAGTAGTTGAAGTAGAGAAGATTTGTGATAAAAACATTTTTGTGAAAAATATTGATATATTAGATGGAACTCCAGTTATAGATGTAAAACCGTTGGTGCCAGGTTTTGATATTCCTAAATCAGATATTAAAATAGGATGGTTAACTGGTAATATTAAAAATGTGTCTACTAGGTTATCAGATAATAGGTTTGAATAAAATGAATCGTTACAGAATATTTAAAAGTATTTTGTAACGATTTATTTTTTATTGTATTAAAGTGTAATTTGAGTTAACCAATAGTTAATTGAAACTATATAATATAGTGTATTAAGTTTTGGGAGTTAAGTTAGTTATGTCAAAGGATATTTTAAAAAAGATAATGATAAGTTGTCCTAAAATAGATATAAATAATAAATCAAAATTTGTTTTTATAAGCGATTGTCATAGGGGCGATGGAACATGGAAAGATGATTTATTACCTAACTCAAACATATATATGGCAGCATTAAAATATTATTATAAAAAAGATTTTTCATATGTAGAAGTGGGAGATGGTGATGAGTTATGGAAAGTTTCGAAAATAGGAACTATATACGAAATTCACCCAGAAATTTTTAAAATTCTTTTAAAATTTAAAAATAAAGATAAACTTTATATGATTGTAGGAAATCACGATAAGATAAAAAAGAGTAAAAAATTTAAAAAAGAAATAGAATGCTATGAGAATGATGTAAATAAAAGAAATTTATATATGTTATTTAAAGATTTGCCAATTTATGATGGTATTATGTTAATAGACAACAATGTATGTAAAAACTTATTTGTTGTGCATGGACATCAAGTCGATTTCTTAAATTACCAATTAAGTTTTTTATCTAAGTTTTTAGTAAAGTATGTTTGGGGATTTATGGAGCAAGTTTTTGGATTTAAAAATCCCACTAGTCCAGCTAAAAGTAAATCTAGAAGGACAGTGATTGATAGAAAATTAGAGAGGTGGGCAAAAGAAAATAATCAGTCTGTACTTGCAGGCCATACACATAGGTCTATTTTAAATAATAATGGATGTAAATATTTTAATGATGGATGTTGTGTCCAACCATATTCAATGAGCTGTATAGAGTTAGAAAATGGTTTATTAACCCTTGTAAAATGGAAAATAACTTCTTTGGAAAATGGAGTTTTATGTGTAAAAAGAAGTATAATTAGTGAGCCTATAAATATAGATTGTATATAGATAAAAATACATTATTTGCAATAAAACGGATATTAGATTTTAAAATTTAATAAATTAATATATAATATATTAATGAGTATTATTATCAATGATATATAGTTAATAATATATTAGATGGGGGAAAATATGTTATTTAATTTAAATGAATTTTTAATGTCAGTGTCATTTGCATTAGATTTTGTTGAAATTGATGTTTTAGGGGTACCTTCTAATCATGGAAAAAGAGTAGCATATATAGCACTTAAAGTTGGACAACATTTAGGTTTAAGCTCTAAAGAATTACATGATATAGTTTCGTTAGCTATTTTACATGATAATGGGGTAAGTGAAAAAAATTTATATAATAATTTAATGTGTAAAGAAGAAATAAACTTAAATGAAGTAGAAGTAGCAAAGAAGCATTGTATAATCGGAGAAGAAAATATAATTAATTATCCTTTTTTGACTGATGTAAAAAATATAATTAAATATCACCATGAAAAGTATGATGGTTCAGGCTTTTTTAAATTAAAAGGTGATGAAATTCCAATAATGGCACAGATAATTCAATTTGCTAATGATATGGAAATGAATAATAATTTTAAAAGTGATAAAAAAGAAGATATAATATCCTTTATAAAGGAAAGGGAAAATATAAGTTTTTCACATAAAATATCAAGGGCATTTATAGAGATAGCAAGAGATGAAAAATTTTGGATAAATATAAATAATGAATCTATAAATAATATTATAAAAAAAGAAACACCAAGTTATAGCTTAGAGTTATCCTTTGATGAAATAAGAAATATAACTAAAGTCTTATCAAAAATCATAGACTGTAAATCAAGATATACTCAAAGACATTCTAGAGGATTATCTGAAAAAGTGGGAATTATGGCAGACTTCTACAATTATAGTCATGATGAAAAAGTTCAATTAATGATTGCAGCAGATCTTCATGATATAGGGAAATTAGCTGTTCCCAATAGTATTTTAGATAGTCCTAATAAACTTACAGAAGAAGAATTTAAGGTTGTGAAAAATCATGCATATTATACAAGAGTTGCATTACATGAAATTAAAGGCTTTGAAAAAATTACTGAATGGGCTGCTAATCATCATGAAAAGTTAAATGGAAAAGGCTATCCTTTTGGTTTCACAGAAGATAATTTAGATTTTAATTCAAGGCTAATGGCATGTTTAGATATATATCAGGCCATAACAGAAGAGAGACCTTATAGAAAATCACTTAGTCATAAAGAGGCTATGGGTATTTTAAATAAAATGAGTACTGAAGGATATATAGATAGTAAAATTACAAATGATATAAATGAGGTTTTTAGCTTATAAAAAGTTATATGGCTATAAACTCTAAATTTAAATTTTATTATTTAATAAATTGATAATTTTAATAGAGCAAGTTTATATTTAAAAATTGGGGAGTCTTTAAATAGTTATCCTTTATAAAAATTTTTAAATATTGACTTGTTATTTTTTTATTAATATTAGAGTATTAATCTTTAATTTGTTAAATACTAACACTAATATATAATTTGTATAAAGTATTTAAAGAAAGGAAGTATTATGTGGACATTAACAAATACACTTATGAGCAATTTAGGATATGTTATTTTAATTGCTTTTACAATTTCAAAAAGTAAAACCTTTAAAAAAGCTTTAGACAATAGTAAATATACCATTAAAGACATAGTTATATTATCAGCTATTTTTTCAGGCTTGGGGATTGTTGGTACTTATTTTGGAGTGGACTATTATGGTGCTATAGTTAATATAAGAAATGTTGGTATTATAGTAGCATCTATAGTTTGTGGACCGTTAGTTGGGGGAATAGCAGGGCTAGTTGCTAGTTTTCATAGAATTATTTCAGGGGTTGGTGCTACAACTGCAATTCCATGTGCTATAAGCACAATAGTAGCTGGTATTATGCCAGGGTATTTATATAAATTAGTTAACACAAATGGTAAATATGTGTTTGGTTGCTTTTGTGCTGTAGTAATTGAAAGTTTTAGTATGATTTTAATTAGAATAATGGTTTCAACAGGAAGTGAAATCATAAGCTCAATTTATATTCCAATGGTGGTTATAAATGGACTGGGCGTTGTATTGGTTATAGGTATAATTGATAATATATTTAAAGAAAAAGAAAAAGTAGCAGGAGAACAAGCTAAATTAGCACTTGAAATTGCTAATAAAACTCTTCCATATTTTAAAGATTTAAATGAAGCATCATTAGAAAAAGTTTGTGAAATTATAAGAGTGGGAGTAGGTGGAGAGGTCGCAATAATAACAGGAAAAGAACATATATTAGCTTATAGCGCTAAAAACAATAAATTAAATATAAAAAGCAAAGAAATAGTTGGAGAATATACTAAAAGAGCTATAAATACAGGAGAAACAGTGATTATATCTGATAAAGAAGAGGAGATAGGCTATAATTGTATTGATGGTATAGAAATAAAATCCGGTATCATAACTCCACTAAATTATGATAAAGAAGTAATAGGGGTTTTAAAAGTCTATTTTAATAAGGATAGTAAAGTAACAGAAGGGAAAAAATACTTGATTTTAGGTCTTAGTAATTTGATATCTACTCAAATACAGCTTGGAAATATAAAAAAACTTGAAGATATGGCTAAAAAAGCTGAAATAAAAGCACTACAAGCGCAAATAAATCCTCACTTTTTATTTAATGCATTGAATACTATAACATCTTTTATAAGAATAAATCCGAGTAAAGCTAGAGAATTAATAATAAACCTTTCAAATTATTTAAGATATAATATTGAGTTTAAGGAAAATTTAGTAGAACTAGATGAAGAAATGGAACATGTTAAGGCTTATGTTTATATTGAAAAATGCAGATTTGGAGATAAAATAGAAGTTCATTATGATATTGATGAAGAAGCTAAAAAAGCAAAAGTTCCAACTTTGATTATACAACCATTAGTTGAAAATGCTATAAAGCATGGGATTTTAGAAGATGTTTTTGGAAAAAATGTATGGATAGAAGTTAAGAAAGTACATAATGGCTTTAAAGTTATAATAGAAGATGACGGCTGTGGTATAGATAATAATATAGTAAATCAAATATATAATGATAAAGTGGATGAAAATAAAATCGGTCTATACAATGTTCATAGTAGAGTAAAACTTATATATGGGAAAGGACTTGAAATTGAAAGATTAAAAAAAGGAACAAGAATAAGTTTTATTATAAATTAAAGGTTAGGTGATATTATGAGATGTATAATAGCAGATGATGAGTTTCCATCAAGAGAAGAATTAAAATATTTTATAACTGAATTTAGTAATCTAGAGGTTGTTAAAGAATTTGAAAATGGATTAGATGTACTTAAATTTATGGAAAATGAACATATAGATGTTGCTTTTTTAGATATAAATATGCCAGGACTAAATGGAGTGGGCGTAGCAAAACTACTAAATAGAATAAATAATAAAATTAAAATAATATTTATAACAGCATATAAAGAATATGCAGTTGAAGCTTTTGAGATTCATGCTTTTGATTATCTTTTAAAACCTTATTCAGAGGAGAGAATTTTATCTTGCTTAAAACGATTAAAAAGTAGTAATGAAAAGACTGATATTAAAGACAGTGATAATATAAACACAGTTATAGAGAAAATAACAATTATAGATCAAGGAAAAATGTATTTGATAGATGCAGATGAAATTTATTATATAGAAGCTCATGGTAAAGTTGTAAAGGTATTTACTAAAAATGGGGAGTTTATATCTAAAAATAAGATTTCTGACATTATGGAAAAGTTAAATAAAGAAAAATTTTATAAATGTCATAGATCTTATATAGTTAATTTAGATAAGGTAAAAGAGGTCATTCCATGGTTTAATTGTACATATGTATTAAAATTAAAGGATATAGGCAAAGAGGTTCCTGTAAGTAGGCAAAATATAAAAAATTTTAGAAAGTTAATTAATATGTAAAGGTTTATGTCTATTCGTGTAGGAATATTGCATTTCATGCCAAAATTAAGCATCTCATTCCCATTATGTTTTGAATTGAGGGAAAATTGCATACAATAAAGGTGCAATAATAATAAATATTTTGGGGGAGATGATAAAATGATTTCGTTTTTAGCATCATTAATATTGTTAATAGTCGGATATTTTACTTATGGAAAATTTGTAGACAAGACATTTGGAATTGATAACAAAAATGCAACTCCTGCAGAAACTTTACAAGACGGAGTTGACTATGTGCCAATGAGTTGGCCAAAAATTTTCTTAATCCAATTTTTAAATATAGCAGGTTTAGGACCAATATTTGGAGCTATTTCAGGAGCATTATGGGGTCCAGCAGCATTTTTATGGATTGTTTTTGGTTGTATTTTTGCAGGTGCAGTTCATGATTATTTTACAGGCGTGCTTTCAATGAGAAATGGTGGAGCTTCAGTTTCAGAACTTGTAGGTAAGTATTTGGGAGAAGGTCCAAGAAAAATAATGATAGTATTTTCAGTTGTTTTATTAATTTTAGTAGGTGTGGTGTTTTTA
Organism: Clostridium sp. ATCC 25772; assembly: GCF_001573875.1. Lineage (NCBI taxonomy): Bacteria > Bacillati > Bacillota > Clostridia > Eubacteriales > Clostridiaceae > Clostridium > Clostridium sp. ATCC 25772. The sequence continues at coordinate 19,341 of NZ_LFRG01000044.1, read as the reverse complement.
ACAGGACCAGCAGATTTATTGAAAACTTTAACTGGAATAGATAGAAGAATTTTAATAGGAATAATAATAATTTATTATATAGCAGCAACAGTACTTCCAGTAGACAAAATAATAGGAAAAATATATCCTTTATTTGGAGCAACATTGCTTATAATGGCAGTAGGTATTGGAGTTGGAATAGTAATTGGTGGTTATAACATACCAGAGGTTACATTAGCTAATTTCCATCCAAAAGGAACACCTATATTTCCTTACTTATTTATAACAATAGCATGTGGAGCTATATCAGGTTTCCATGCAACACAATCACCAATAATGGCTAGATGTGTAAAAAGAGAAAGCGAAGCTAGAAAAGTATTTTATGGTGCAATGATAGCTGAAGGTGTTATAGCACTTATATGGGCAGCGGCAGCAATGTCATTCTTTGGAGGAACTGAAGGATTACAAGATGCTATAGCAAACGGAGGACCAGCAGGAGTTGTAAATACAATATCTAACACTTTAATGGGTAAGGTTGGAGCAATATTAGCAATTTTAGGAGTTGTAGCTTGTCCTATATCTTCAGGCGATACAGCATTTAGAAGTGCTAGATTAACAATTGCAGATTCTATGGGAATGAAGCAAGATAAAATAGCTAATAGATTTAAAATAGCTATCCCATTGTTTGTAGTTGGAATAGGTCTTACTATGATAGACTTTACAGTAATATGGAGATACTTCTCTTGGGCGAACCAAACTCTTGCAATGATAATGTTATGGGCATCAGCGGCATATTTAGTTCAATCAGGAAAAAATTATTGGCTTTGTGCAATACCAGCGGTATTTATGTCTGCAGTAACTAGTGCATATATATTACAAGCACCAGAAGGGTTAAGATTAAATGCAATGGTATCAAACATAATAGGAGTAGTATTTGCATTAATCTTGTTCATAATTTTTATGAGATATACAAAGAAAAAAGACAAGGAAATTAAGGCTTAATTAAATGTAAAAATAAAATAAACTTATTATACAAAGAGTAAAAAGTGTTTCTTTAAATGATAAAATTGGTTTAAAGAAGCACTTTTTTTTATATTTATAAAAATTTATATTACATATAATCGTCAGTATATTACATTTGCAGAAATTTATATATTTAAATAACGAATATTTATATAAAGGTAATCTTGTATTTAGAATTTTTATTATTAAATAATGTAGTAATATAGGGTTCCAAGTTGATAGCTAAAATTATGTAAGGAATTTATTGTTAGAAAAAATGGTAAATATAACTTTAAACCGTCATTCAGTTAGTTATTTCGAGAAATTCTAATAATCTTTTTTAAAATTTTTGGGACTAAACGGCTGAATCGACGTCCTGTCTAGGCAGTCGCGAAACCCGTCCTTGGGTTTCGGTCCTAAAAATGTAAAAAAATCTTATAAGAATTTCTAAGTCACAACTAAAAATCATAACTAACTTAAAGTTCTATGTACCATTAAAAAATATCTTAGGTAAGCGAATGAATCAAAAATTCAGTTTGAAACCCTATAACAAAGAAAAAAGATATTTTAGTAGAATAGAGTGGATTGATTTTACTTACATGATTAGAACCTTAGAATTAAAGGGAAATGTAAACGTATATTTTATAATTAAAGTAGGAGGAGAAATATGTATAAGATTCTTCATATTGAGCAAAGTGAATTTTTTTGTAAAATAATTAAACAGAGTTTAATAGAAAAGGGATATAGTTATTTAGCCACAGATAATTTTTATGATGGATATAATATACTAAAGGACAATGATATAGATTTAATAATTACATCTTCAATTGGTAGAGAAGGGACTATTGAAGAATTTTTAAAAAGAGTAAATATAAGTGATAAAAATGAAGTTCCTATAATAGTAGTTAGTAGTAATAATGTAGATGAAGAAAAAAAAGAGCTATTTAATTTAGGAATTACAGATTATATTTTAAAAGATAATCTACAAGATGGTATAATAAATCGAATATCAGAAATATTAAAAGAGGATGATTATATGGCAAATTTAAAGTTATTAAATTTTGCTATAGTTGATGATAATTCTTTAGAGAAGATGATAGAAAAAGATATTTTAAATAAATATGGAATAAATAATGTTGAATATTTTAATTCTGGTAAAGAATTATTTGAAAGTGGAAAAAAATACGATTTATATTTGATAGATATAGTTTTGCAAAATGAATTTGGAAAAGACTTAATACAGAAAATAAGAACTAATAATAGAAAGGCTATAATAATAGCAGTAACTTCTTTAACAAACTCAAAAATTTTATCTAGTATTTTAAATTCTGGAGCTGATGATATAATAGGTAAGCCAATTGATGAAAATTTATTTATATCAAAATTAAAGACAAATATTAGAATTCATATTTTAAATGAAAAAATAAAAGAAGTTGTGAAAGAAATAAAAAATAGATAAAAATGCTTAAAATAAAATCAATATAAAAATTTATACAATATTAATAAGGAGAAAATCATGGAAAATATTTATTTTTGTTATTATAATTCACCAATTGGAATTTTAAAAATACATGCAGATAATGAAGCTATAACTGAAATTAAATTTGTTCATCAGATAGATGAAATAGAATTGAAAAGTAATAGGTTAAATCCTATAATAAATCAATGTGTTGCAGAGTTAAACGAATACTTTACTGGAAAGAGAAAAGACTTTGAAGTTAAAGTAGCTTTAAAGGGAACAGAATTTCAAAAAAGTGTTTGGGAAGAATTAAGAAATATTCCTTATGGAACCGTAAAAACTTATAAAGATATTGCTATAAGTATAAACAATGAAAAAGCTGTTAGAGCAGTTGGGAATGCTAATAATAAAAATAAAATACCGATAATAATACCTTGTCATAGAGTTATAGGAAAGAGTGGAAAATTAGTTGGATATGCTGGTGGATTAGATAAAAAAGAATGGTTGTTAAAACATGAAACAGAAAATGCATAATATATAAAGTATATGTAAAGAAATAGTTAATAAAGTTAAATAAGTAAACAAATTTTTAACTTTAATAGTATAATAATACAAATAAATAAAATAAAGTAAAAAAGGGGATGTAGTAAGTGCTAACTTTTATTACAATTCTAGGTGTGATTTTATTTGTATTTTTAGTTTATCTATTAATAAAAGACTGCTTAGTAAAGTTTAAATTAAGTGAAAATGGTTTTAAAAATGCATTATATGTAATAATAATTCTCTTTGGAATCTTTTTTAGTTTTTCCATGTATTTGAATTCAAATGAAGTAAATGAGCTAAAAGTTTATTATGAAGCATCGGTTTTAAATAAAAGTTTAGATGAGAAGGAGCTTGATGAAGTACAAAAACGAATAATACAGTGTACTAAAAATAGCAAAAAGTATTCTCTATATGCTTTAATTGATTTAGGAATAGTTTTAGTTGTAAGAAGTAACATAAAAAAAGAAAGAGCAAAATTACTTGAAGAACCTAAGAAAAGATGGAGTGATATTGAAAAAGAACAAGATTTAGATAAAGAGTAATAAATTTTATGTTATAGGAGAAGAATAAGTAATAAATAAAATAACTCCAAGGAGAATTAAGGTTATGACTAATAAAATAAATAATAAAACAAACAAAAACATAGAGGCAATAGGTAATTATACTAAAAATGCTGTTGAAAGATTTGAGGAAAATATAGTAAATCAAACTGATTATTTAGAAAAAGTTAAGGAAAGCACCTCGAAAAACAAAGAAATAGAAGGTTAAGAAATTAACCTTCTATTTTTTATCTTTAATTACCAAAAGATTTTTTAGCTTCATCTAATGCTTTTCTGGTATTAGTTTCAGCTTCATCTAAAGCAGCTTTTGTGTCTTTTTCTTCTAATAAAATTTGTTGTAGTGCTTTATTCATATTTTCATGTATAGAATAACCATTTAGTACTTTAGGGTCACAGTAGCCATAATCAAACTCTTCAACAGCTACACCTTTAGCTGGATTTTCTTTTTCTACATAATTTTTAAAATCATTTGATTCTAAAACAGATTTTCTAAGTGGTAAGTATCCAGATTTTGTACCCCATGTTAATTGATTTTCTTCTTCCATGAAGAATTTAATAAATTCAAATGCTGCAAGTTTTTCCTCAGGTGATGGAGTGTTAAAAATTGTAACATCTGTACCTGCAAAAAGAGCGGCCTTTTGTTTGTTTTCAGGCAATACTGCAGTTTTAAAGTTTATATTATTTCCACTACAAGTTTTTATTATATCAGGTAATGCAGAAATTGATGATATACCCATAGCAGCTTCCCCTCTACCAAAAGGTCCAGTCATATATTTTTCTTCAGTACATACTTTAGCAGAGCCATCTTTAACCATTCCAGCTAAGAAATCGAAAGCTTCGGCAGTTTCCTGAGAGTTAAATAATATTTTATCATTTTCCTCATCTATAAGGTGTCCGCCAGCTTGCTCTACCCAAAAACTAGAGTCTATACCTACAGAAGAATTTAATGCGAGCCCAACAGTATCAGTAGTACCATCATTATCTTTATCAACTGTTAATGTTTTAGCTGCATCCTTAAGTTCATTCCAATTAGTTGGAACCTTAACATTTTTTTCTTTAAGTAAATCTTCATTATAGAATAAAAGATAGGTAGATTTATTAAAAGGTAATGAGTAATGCTTTTCATTCCACATACCATTGTCTCTTAAAAATTCAGGAATATCATTCCAACTATCTTTAGAAAATCCTATTTTCTCATTTTCTATATATGGATTTAAATCTTCAACTAAATCATTCATAACATAAGCTGTTAATCTATTTGGATATATCATAGATAGAGCAGGTAGTTGGTTAGATTTTGATGCCCCTTCAAGTTTAGAAAATAGTTCTTTGTAGTGACCTTGGTAAACTAAATTTACTGTTATTTTACCATCATTTTTTTTGTTGAATTTTTCTGTAATTTCTTGTAATACTTTTTCGTTTTCTCCATTCATTGCATGCCAAAATTCAATACTAACTGGATCTTTAATTTCAGTTGCAATTTTAGATTCTGTTTCCTTAACATTTGTTGAAGTTTCAGCAGAATTACCACATCCAATTAAACCTAAAGTTAATATGCATGATGTAACAAGTGCTGTTAGTTTTTTGAATTTCATAAGTCTGTCCCCTTTATATAGTTTATATTTAATATTATTAAATTAATTATTTTTATAGGGTTTCAAATTTTAACTTATACTTTTATCATGTGATAATTTTTATGTATAAGTCAAAATTTTAACCCTTTATACCAGATTTAGTTATGCCTGAAATAACATATTTTTGAAGAACAAAATATATTATTAATATAGGAACTATGACGATAGTGGTAGCGGCCATGAGTAGATGATAATTACCTCCTGCTTCGGAAGTAAAATTCATTATACCTACTGGTAACGTTCTCATTGTTGGTATATTAGTGACAATGAGAGGCCATAAAAATTCATTCCAACTATTAACTATTTTTAAAAGTGCAATAGTTAGTAGTGCAGGTTTTGATATAGGTACCATTATTGTCCAAAGATACTTAAAATCACTGCATCCATCTAATTTAGCTGCATAGTAAAGTGAATTTGGAATTGTTAAGAAAAATTGTCTTAACAAAAATACTGAAAAAACACTTATTATCCAAGGTACAGTAAGACCTTTAAAAGTATTTATCCAACCAAGCTTTACTATTGTAATGTAATTAGGAATTAACATAAGCTCACCAGGAATCATCATTGTTCCTATCATAATTGAAAAAATAATATCTCGACCCCAAAAATCTATCTTAGAAAACCCAAATGAAGCCAATATAGTTGTAATTAAAGTTCCAATGGTAACAATGAAAGTAATAATTAAAGTATTAATAAAGTAAGTAACAATTGGAATTTGCGTTGCTACTTCTTTATAGTTAGAAAACTTCGGATTTTTAGGTATAATTTCCGGTGGCATTATAAAGACTTCATTAAGAGATTTTAATGAGGTGCTTAACATCCATACAAAAGGTAATAAGGTTATAACACAGCCTAAAGCTAATATTAAATAAGTAAAAAGTTTTGAAAATCTAAATTTATTCATTTTATCACCTCTAATCATAGTTAACTTTTTTTCTGCCAATTTTAAATTGTATTGTGTTTAAAGTAACTATTATTAAAAATAGTACTAATGCAGCAGCTGATGCTATGCCATACTGATAATGATTATAAAATTTATTGTATATATAATAAACCATTGTTAAGCAACTATTTAATGGACCTGGTTGTTTATCAAAAAGAGCAAAAACTTCTCCAAAAACTTTGAAAGAATTTATACAAGTTATTATACACACAAAAAATAGGGTAGGTGATAAAAGTGGAATTGTAATATTTTTAACTCGTTGAAAAAAATTAGCACCATCGATTCTACCAACTATATTATATTTTTCATCAATGCTTTGAAGTCCTGATAAAAATATTATTATATTATAGCCTAAACTCCTCCACACACTAACAATTATTAAACTAATCATGGATTTACTAGGATCTGAAAGCCAGTGAATAGGATCTATATTAAACATAGAAAGTAAATAATTTAATAGACCATGATCACCATGAAAAATCCATCTCCACACCATAGAAATAGCTATACTAGATGTAACAAAGGGTAGGAAGTATATACTTCTAAAAAAGTTTTTTAATTTTATATTTGAATTTAAAAGTATGGCTATAGATAAAGATAATATTATTGAAATTGGCATTACTAAACTAGCATATATAAAGGTATTTTTTATTGCTAGAAAAAAATCTTCATCATTTAATAAATATATGTAGTTATCTATACCTCTTTCAAAAACTAAATTTTTTTGATAGTTATATTTGCTATAAAAACTCATATCAAAAGTTTTTAATATAGGATAGATATTAAAAACAATTAGTACTATTAATACTGGAGAGATATATAGTAGTCCTTTAAAAAAACTTTTAAAACTTTTATTATTGTTCAAAATTTATAGTCTCCTCAGTGGAAGGATTGAAAAACAATATTTTATTTGGCTTAACTCCAATTAAAAGAGTTGCTAAATTTTTGTTAATAGAATCATAAGGAACTACTACTTTAACTATAAAATTATTAATATTAATTTTTAATATAGAATCTTTTCCAATATTTTCAGTATCTACAATTTTTCCGTTGAAAACTCCATTTGAATCATTTATTAAAAAATCTTCAGGACGTATTCCAACTTTGCAATTAGTTATATTATTAGAAATTTTACTTAAATCTATAAAGTTACTTAATTTTAAATTAGTACCTAAGATATTAAAAATATTATTTTGTTTATCTATATGGCAATCTAAAATATTAATAGGAGGATTTCCAATAAATTTTGCTACAAATAAATTTTTAGGATTTGAATACAATTTATTAGATAAATCATATTGTTGAAGAATGCCATCTTTTAAAATAACTATTCTATCAGATATACTTAATGCTTCCTCTTGGTCATGAGTTACAAAGATTGTAGTTATTTTTAAATCCTTTTGAAGTCTTCGTATTTCCTCCCTCATTTCAACACGTAGTCTAGCATCTAAATTAGATAAAGGTTCATCTAAGAGTAAAATTTGAGGTTTTTTTACTAGTGCTCTTGCAATAGCAACTCTTTGTTGTTGTCCACCAGAGAGTTGTGATGGTTTTCTTTTAAGCAACTCTTCAATTTTAACTAATTTAGCCATATTTATTACAGTGTTTTTTATATCTTTTTTGTTTTGTTTTTTTAACTTTAGTGGAAAGGCTATGTTATCAAAAATATTCATATGTGGATAAAGAGAATAATTTTGAAAAACCATTCCTATGTTACGTTTTTCTGGTACTAAATCATTTATTATATTATCATTAAAATAAATTGAACCATTGCAAGGTTTATGTATACCTGAAATTGTAAAAATAGTTGTACTTTTACCGCATCCACTTGGCCCAAGAAAACTTATAAGTTCACCAGATTTAACATGTAAATTAAGGTTATTAACTGCTGTAAAATCCTTGAATTTTACAGAAAGATTTTCTATTTTTAAATCCATATAAACACCTTTCTAAATTGTAGATTCAAATAACTTAAAAATTTCATTTATATTCATGCTATCTAAGCCAAGAATAGGAATCTTAATATTTTTAATTTCAAAAATTGAAATTAACTCTTCAATAAATACTCCGGCCTCATTTACAACAGTTAATGAAGATAACATATTTGATAAATTTTCATTAGAAGATAATTCACCATACCATTTGCCAGAACAAGTTTTATCAACACCACAACTAGGACTTCCATTTATGCCAATTACACCTAAAATAGAAAAATCATTTTTTATGTAATCTTCTATTTGATCAACATAAGTCTCTAATAAGTTTTTGCAAGTTTTTCTAAAATGAGGGGTATCAAATTGTTCTTTAACATGTCCCCATCTATTACAACCATAACAAGTTAGCTCAGGGCAGGGAAGTTGAATTATTCCTACATTATTATTTATAAATAAATTAATTAAATCTTTTTTTCTTTGTTCAAAATCTTCTTTAACAATTCCAAAATTATAAACCTTGGAATTGGTATTGATTAGACAATGACAAATTATTATAATTTTTTTGTTTTTATTTAAATTTTCCATAAAATCTCCTAAAATTTTTTAAATTATATGCACTTATAGTATAATGTATATACAAAAAATTACAAATATGCAAAACAAATAAATGAACTATCTTTTATTAAATTTATCTATAAGTTATAAAAGTAAAACTAATTTTGATGTATTTGAGAAACTCAAAATAATGTGAGAAGTAGAATTTAAAATTTTGCAAGTAGGATATGAAAAGAAGCTTTAAAGAGGTAATAAAAATTTATTAAAATAAAATAAGCTATAAAATAGAGATTAAAACTCTATTTTATAGCTTGATTTTAAATTTTAGTTAGTAATGCAGTGCACCACTCATTTGTTTGACAACTAGAAATTAAAGTATATCCGTAATCTTTAATCTTATCTGCAACTAAGTCAAATGTCCACTCAACTAACCCAGATACTAAAAGAGTACCACCTTTTTTTATATGATTATTTATAAAATCCATGAACATTTGGGTTTCTTCTCCACCAATATTTATAATAATATAATCAAATTTATCTTTAAATGTTATTTCATTTTCTAATATATTACCAACATAAACATCTATATTATCAAGTTCATTTAATGATGCATTTAGCTGAATTTCTTCATTAACATCTCGTATATCAACAGCAACTACAGTTTCGGCTTTTTTTATTGCAGTAGCAATTGAAAGAATGCCAGAACCAGTACCAATATCTAATACAGATTTATTTTTAAAATCTTCATCTAAAATATATCTTAAACAATCTTGAGTTGTTTCATGTAAACCAGTTCCAAATGCACCTTGAGGAATAAAATTAATTTTATTTTTTCCTTCAACTTCATATTCAGGTGAACATAAGACCCAACCATTATTTAAATCTATAGGTTCTAAAGTTTCATTTAATTCTACATTATTTATGGATTCTATTTTAATTTCATTAACTTTAAGTGTATTCATTATAAGATTTTTTTGGTTTCTAGCTTCTTCTATATCATCGCTTTCTACAACTATATTAAAATCAACAAATTCATCTTCATTTTCATAATAACCATATCCATAGTCCGTTTTTGTTATAGTTATAGGACTTTCATAAAATACATTATATATATCATGAATGTAGAGTTTTTCTGTAGCTTCATCAGCTTTAGATAGTGGAAATTTAAAAGTAAGTTTAAACATATTATATATTTCCTCCTTGTATACCTAATGTATAGATATAGAATTTCTTAATTATATATCCTAATTTTATTATTAACTAAAAACAAAAAAATAAGAACAATGTTAGAAAATATAATTAATAATTATTAAAGTAGTAAATAAATTTATCTAATATCTAACATATAATAGGTATAAAATAAATTAATAAAAATTATTTTAAAAAATTATTTTAGTATTATTATAGATAAGTTTATATTAGTTTTCAATAAAAATAGATATATATTTAATTATATTGTAAAAAATGTATCAATTATTTAATAGAAAATTAAAAAAATTAGATAGATTAAGTAATTTTTAGTAGATGGAAATTATTTAAAGATTAAAAAGTAATATAGTCTTAGATTATTAGGTATGAAATTTTATTTATTAATAAAATTATGATAAAGTTAAATTGAGAGTTATTATAAGGAGGGGATAATATGTCTTCAAATTGCGATACATGTCCAAGTAAAGGCAAATGTACTTCTGAAAAAGGAAGTTGTTCTATAGAAAATAATGTTAATAATAAAGTTAAAAAAGTTATTGCTGTTATGAGTGGAAAAGGTGGAGTAGGTAAATCTACAATGTCTACTATGATAGCAAAAACATTAAGAAAAAAAGGTTATTCTGTAGGTGTATTAGATGCAGATATTACTGGTCCAAGTATTCCAAGACTTTTAAATATAAAGGAAACAGAAGTTTTTGGATCAGAACAAGGTATATTACCAGTAACATCAAAAGAAGATATAAAAGTTATGTCGATTAACTTTTTAATAAATGATGAAGAGTCGCCAGTAATTTTAAGAGGTCCAGCAGTATCAGCTACAGTTAAACAATTCTGGACAGATGTTTATTGGGGAGAATTAGATTATCTTATAATAGATATGCCTCCAGGAACTGGGGATGTACCATTAACTGTTATGCAATCAATTCCAATAAATGGAGTAGTTGTCGTTACAACACCTCAAGATATGGTTTCTATGATAGTAGCAAAATCAATAAATATGGCACGTAAAATGAATGTTGAAGTTTTAGGTGTAATACAAAATATGAGTTATTTAGTTTGTCCTGATTGTAATACTAAAATAAAAATCTTTAAAGATGAAGATTTTAAAGAGTACATAGATAGAATGCATACTAAATTATTAGGTGAAATGCCTATGACTTTAGATTTAGCTAAAATATCTGATGGTGAAGTAACACAATACGGTGATAAAGTGGAAGAAACTTTAAATGAAATAACAGATGAAATAGAAAAGTTTTGCAAATAAAAATAAGAGAACAAATTTTGAAAATTTGTTCTCTTATTTTCTATTTATTAGAATCCATAATTTTTTTTATTGGACCTTTTTCTGTTAGTAAATCGGTTATATCACTATATGGAATAAATATAAAATCAACGGATAAATAATCTGGAGTAGAATCATTAGTCTCATTTCTGTTATATAAAACTAAGGAATTAGGTGTTAGGAAAAATTCTTGATTTTCTGTTATACCTTTAAATAATTTAGCTTTTTCAGGATTTTGTTTTTGGAGAAAAGCAATAGATAAACTATTTAGTTTTTCAATATAGTTTGATTTAAGATTAAATAAATCCTTTAATCCAACTAAATTACCAGTTTCATAATTAACAGTTAAAGAAGCATAGGATATACTTTCTTCATTATTAAATCCATAAGAGTAAAGATAAAATATAAAACTTGCTATATTTTCTACTTGAAGTGATAATGAATATGATCCATAAATATCCATATACACAACTTTCTTTTCTACAAAAAGTTCTTGTCTTATAAGTGACATATATTTATCAACTATAAGATTGTTTATAGAATCTTCAGCTGATTTACTTGATAATCCTTTAAAGAAAGGATATATTATTGAAAAAGAATTTGGTGCTATTTTTTTATCATAAATAAAGTCAGAAATTTGATTTATACTTTCAACATAAGTCATATTAGTTCCAGTATTGTTTTTAGTTTCCCTATGAAAGCATTCAAAATAAGCAATTCTATTTAAGTCTATACCAAAATAAACCCAACGACCATTTTTCCAACGGTATCCAGAGGCTGTTTTTTTATCAATTCTAGTTAGCCAAGCCCAAAATGAATTTCCATTGTAAAGCCATAAATATACATATTGATATAAGCATGGTCTTAATGAACTAGAAGATACTGATTTATTTTGCTTTTCATTAAGATTTGCTTTTTTAGGTGTAAAATTAGGTGGAGGACCTACTGGTTGGTCATAATTTTTTTTGTTAGATTCTCTAGAAAAATCATAACAATCTAAATCAAGTGGTTTTAAAACTAATTCATCCTTTAATGAATTATCAATAGATATGTTTTCTTCAGATGAACGACCGTGACATTCAAAGGAATCTATTCTATTTAGACCAATTCCAAAATAAACCCATCTTCGTCCATTCCATCTAAATCCAAAAGCAGAAGTTCTATCAACACCTATTAACCAAGCCCAAAATCCATTTCCATTACGTGGCCAAATATAAACAAATTGAAAAATACAAGGTCTTATAGAGTTTGGAGATACTGCTTTAGTTTGTGCCCCACTTTTAAAATTAGATTTTTGTGGAGTAAAATTAGGTGGTGGTGTAGATGGTTGACCACTGTTTTGACTAGGATTATTTATAGGCGGTTGATTAGGATTAAATCCTGGAAAATTTATAGGTGGTCTTGGGATTTGTCTGTCTGTTACAAAAAAATCAGAATTAGCTTCTTCCAAATTCAATCCATCATCTAAATCTTTAAATTTATTTTCATATGGATATCTAACATACATTAATTAAACACTCCTAGATATATTAATACATTAATATAATATGAATCATTTTTTATTATGATACATAAAAATTATATTATAAGTAAAATTTACTAGTTTCTTATTTGAAAAAATGAGCAAACTAGTTATATAAAATAAACTTTAGGAGGAATAAAAATGAAAAAAATAAGAAGAAGTAGAAAAAGTAGAATGAATAATATGCCTAATATGAAAAAAATGAAAAAATTAACTGCTAAAACTAAAAGAGAAATAAAAAAATTCTCTATGGAGATGGGAAAAGATATGTCTATAATGATTAAGAATATAAAAAAATCAATGAAATAAAGTTAAAAAATAACTTACTAACATAAGTCAATATTTAATAAAGATATCTATAAATAGTGATGATAGGTAAAATTCTTATTATCACTATTTTTATTATTTAAATAAAATTTTCAATAGTTGGCTTAAGTTGATTTATTTATTTGTAAATTATCAATATAAAAATCACCAATAAAAACTATTTGTTTTATTGGTGGTTTTAAACCCTATATTATCTATTAAAAATGATTAATTGAATGAATCAATTAATTATTAGAAAACTTAATGTTTTGTTTAAATGTCATATTCCAAGACTTAATATCATTACTATCTAAATTTTCATTACATAATGAAACTGCTATTAGTTGTGAATTATCATATGTTTTATAATAGAGTATTCCTTTATCTAAATTAAAACAAGAGGTATATTGTGTATAGTCAATTTTATTATATTCTGTAATAACATTACCTTTAGGGATGGTTACTCCTTCAAGTATATGAAAAATATTTGTAATGCCTTCTATTTCATCTTTACAATCAGTACTTGCATATTTTGCAAATACTGTTTTAACGAATCTAGATGGTGATGTAAAGTCTCCAGGTAATCCTAATGTACCAGAACCTTGAGAAAGTGGTTTAAATGTAACATTGCCTAAAGTAACTTCTTTCTTTTTTAATGGGTTAATGCCAACATAATTTCTTAAATTAGTCATATGCCAATTAAATTCAGGACTGTTTGTCATAACTCCAATAGGATTTTCTTTAATTACTAAACCATTTTCTGTTGGCTCAATAACTATGCAATTACCACTTTTATCAGCAACAATCCAGTGAAGTGGTGGTAATAATTGCATTTCTTCTAAGGTCACGTTCATTAAGTTTACTTTTTTTATTTCTTTTATAGCATCCTTTACAGTTTCACATTTACTTAATAAGTAAGGTACTACTTCATAAGGTGCAATATTTAATAAAGAAGTTGATTTTTTGTCAGAGTAGATTGCATATCCGGGAAAGTATAGAGAGGCACATGAAAAACCTTTTTCATTAGTTCCATCTGCAAAAGCACAATAATTTCCGTCGAACTTTTGACCTATTCCTAAAAAGGCAAAGTTAACTTCTATGGAGTGTTTATCCTGGTATAGTTTCCATTTATATTTTCTAGGATACATAATTGCATTGGGATTTAATATAAGTGAAAAATCCATAGTCCTTGCTAAAAAATGATTTCCATCTTGTGTTTTAAAGGTTAAACTTGTGCACATAATTGTATTCCTCCTACAGTTTATTGACAATAACATATTATTAAATGTAGTATACGTTCCTATTAAATGTATTATACGCTGCTTTATTTTGATTTCTTAAGCATAATTATAGGGAAACAAGCTCCAATTTAAATTTATTCAATAACCTTAAAATATTTTCATACAAGATTCAGCATTGAATTCTAAGTAATTCGGAGCATGTCTCACTATTTTAGGTATTCAAGTTTTGAAATGAATAATTTTAAGAGTCAACTTGGAACCCTATATAGTGAAATAAGCTTGAATTTAAGTTTATTCATCAAATCTTTGTTATCAGTTGATAAAAATAGGTACAATTATAATTAGTTAAGAGTTATTTTTTTAGTAAGATCGAAAAGATATCAATAAAATATTAATTTAAGATTTAATTTATAACCCTATAAATAATGAATGTGATTTCAAATAAATTTTAAATGAAACTAAATAAAAGCACAATCTTATATATATTGATTGTACTTTTACTTAGTTTTTGTTTAACTATAGTTTTAAGAATTATATAAATAATTGCAAATATACCATATTTTTATTTACATTAAGACTAAATCATCTGCAAAAATGAAAATGATATAGTTATAAAGATGGGTCAAATACTTTTCTAATAAAATACAATATTTTTCGCATAAACTTTCAGATTCATTATTATTTAAAACTTCTATCAAATAATTTCTTAATCTAGTAGTTATTGATACTGATACACCACAGTAACTGCCTTCTAAAGAATAGGTTTTAATAAAAGGTTTAAAAGATGATGGATATAAAGTTTTTATATAATCAATATCTTTTTCTAATTTAAGTAATAGGGGGGATTCTATGAATCTAGATTTAAATCTAGTTGAAATCTCCTTATTAATTAGAAAAAGAGCTGATATAGAATCAGTAAGTGTTGAAATAATTTTAAATTTATTATTTAAAGGAATTTTTAGATTGTTTTCTAGAATATCACACAAATAATTAATCGCATTATTTAATTGAGACGCATGACATTCAATATTTATAAATAAATTAGATTTTGTCATAATATACACCACCTATTTGAAAAATACCTATTAGACATGAATGTGGGTATCATTAATAAAACTAAAATTATTAAGTATATAATTTATTTAAAATACAGTGTAATAAAAAATATATTTAACTAATATAGATTTATATTTTAATAATATGAAATAAGATACCTATTTTTATATGTCTTAATACAGGTTTAAATAAAATTTATCTTCCTTTAATGTAAAACCATTTTTTTTATAAAATTCTAAATTAGATTTTTTGGTATTACAACCATAAATAACTTTAGTTTTAAAATTATCTTTAAGTTTAATATTATTATTAGTATTTTTAAATAAATTATTAAACTCAGGAATAAGTTTATCTATAAGATATATAAGAGCTTTATTGCCAAACTCTGAATTAGAATTATTGCCTAAATAAAAATTTTTTACCTCTAAGGAAGATGGTATGATTTCATTATACTTCAAATTAAGCTCCATGTAACCGCCTTTTTTCGACAAATCTTCATATTTTCCAAAAAAACCATAGATTTTGAAATTATAGTTTCCTGTTATAAAGTAATTCTTATCAATAGGACATATAAATGCCATAGGATAACCCTTTTTGTCCTTAGAAAACTGAAAAAAAGGACTAGTTAGTATAGTAGTATCCACATTAGCTTCTTTTGTAAATTTTTTTAAATCTTTAATTATATTAATATATTTATTAAAAATTATACAATTTTTATCAATGCATTGTATAAGTTTATTGCTAATAAATAACTGTTCTATAATTTTATCATCTGATGGATAATTAATATTTGCCATATGAATATCTTCTAATAAACTATCATCAATTGATTTATCTAAACATAAAGATGTTAAGTCATTAGAAAATACCTCATCTAAATTATTAGAATTAAGACATATATATTTTAATCTATTTAATTTAGTTATAGACTCATATTTAGTTTTTTCAAGAATTTTATTGTGACTTCGTAATAAAGAAAGAATTTGTTCATTATTATTTTTGTATAAAATAGATAAGAAAACATCTTTAAAAGAATATTTCATTATAACAGCTCCTTTCCTAATTTTTTCAGTTTAAAATATATAAATAAATTTATTTTTATAACCTTGTTAATAAATTAAAGTACAAAAGAATTAAAAAAAAATTTTACGGCATAATATAAATAGTATTAAATTTATAATAAATTTTAGGAATACACAAAATATATCAATAAATTATATGTCTTTCATATTAAAAATAGTACTAAGAAATATATTGTTAAAATAAATGATAATTATTTTCAATTAAACTGTTGACAAGTAAAAAAAGTAGAGATATAATAAAGTCAAATTAGTAATGAAAATCATTATCAATTAGAAATGGTGAGGAGAGAGTTTTATGAAAGACATATTAATAGTATATTGGAGTGGTACAGGTAACACAGAAAAAATGGCAAATTTAATTGGTCAAGGTGTTATGGAAAGTGGAGCTAAGGTTTTAATAAAAAATGTTAGTGAGGCAACTACAGAGGATATAGAAAAATTTGATACTATAGCATTAGGATGTCCATCTATGGGAAATGAAGTTTTAGAAGAGTGTGAAATGGAGCCTTTTATAGAATCTATAAGGGATAAAGTAGGAGGCAAAAAAATAGCTCTATTTGGCTCTTTTGGATGGGGTGATGGCCAATGGATGAGAGATTGGGTAGAGCGAATGGAAAGTTATGGTGCTAATTTAATAGATGAAGGTTTAATTATAAATTCTGAACCAGACTCAAAAGGTGAGGAAGAATGTATTGAGTTAGGAAAAAAATTAGTATAAATGTGATATTAAAACTATAAAAATATTTTATGGTTTTGAAATATAACAAATAAATGAAACTATTTTTATTATGACATTAAAGGAGCGAG
The DNA here is from genome assembly GCF_001573875.1 of Clostridium sp. ATCC 25772. Lineage (NCBI taxonomy): Bacteria > Bacillati > Bacillota > Clostridia > Eubacteriales > Clostridiaceae > Clostridium > Clostridium sp. ATCC 25772. The sequence continues at coordinate 2,227 of NZ_LFRG01000044.1, read as the reverse complement.
TACTAGTGGATATAGCTATTAAGGATTTTAGAAATAAAATTAAAGAATTTGATGATGTAGAATATATGGTTAATGTTATAGTATTAAATGCAGCACCTACAATAAAAGAATTAAAGGCAGGAACTACAGTTACCCTTTGTAATCATGATAAAAATATGAAAAATAATTGGAAAAACTATAAAGAAGAATTGCTTGAAAGATTAAAACTTAAAGCTTTCGAATTAAAAGAAACGGAAGATGCGGTAGTAGTACTTTTTTATAAAGAAGAATTACTAAAGAATAAACTAGAAAATGAACTAGTAAAAACTTATTTAAAAAAATTTGGGTATAAGTCAGAAATGACCCTATATGAAAAATTAACCTTATTAAAAAAAAGATATGAGAAAAATGCTTGTCCGCATGAACTAGGGTTATTCTTAGGATTTCCACTAGATGATGTAAAAATATTCATAGAGAGTCCACACAGTGAATGTTTAATATGCGGATATTGGAAAGTGTATAAAGATGAACATTATGCTATGAAAACTTTTGAAGATTTTGATGCAGCAAAGCTTGAAATAATAAATAAAGTTTGTAGTGGTTTGTCTTTAACAGAAATATTAGATGGAATAGCTTAAGATATAAATCTTAAGAATATTTTACTAATATTATAAATTCAAAACTCAAAATAAGTCAATAACATCCAAATCCTTCTTATAATAATATATAATATTTTTAAAGTGCAGTTTTAAATTGATACCCATAGCAAAATAGCTATGGGTATCTTTTTTAATAGAAAGTAGTTTATGCTATAATAATGAATTAAGGTATAATCAAATAAATAAAAATAAAGAAAATATTAGGGTAGGGTTTTTTATGAAAATAGATGAATTAGATATAGAAATAATATATAGAGAAAGAAAAAGTATATGTATAAGGATACAAGAAGATAATAAAATTAAAATTTTAGTACCAAATGGTATTTCAGATAAAACAATTTATGAAGTAGTAGAAAAAAAATTAAATTGGATAGAGGGTAAAATTAAAAGAAATAGGCAACGTATGTTAGATAGAGAAGTAAAATATGGAGTTGATGGAGAAAAATATCCTTATTTAGGAGAATTATACACATTGAAAATTATATTAGATAAAAAAGGAAAAAACAACTTAAGAATAGAAGAAAAAGAAATAATCTTAAATTGTAAAGATTTAAATAAGACAAAATATATGATAGAAAAATTTTATAGAAAATTAGCTTTAGATTTAATAGAAGAAAGGGTTAAAATTCATTCAGAAAGATTAAAGTTAAGTTATGGGTCAGTAAAAGTGAGAACTCAAAAGAGACGATGGGCAAGCTGTACATATAATAATGATTTAATATTCAACTGGAAATGTATAATGGCACCGTTAGATGTCATTGATTATATAGTTATACATGAACTATGTCATACTGTTCATAAAAATCATTCTGCTAAATATTGGTGTTATGTAAGAGAAATTATGCCCAATTATAAAGAAAAAGAGCTATGGCTTAAAGATAATGGATATAAGTTAGAATTGTTTTAAATTATAAAATAAGATTATTAACTAACTTAAATTTATTACGTATATAAAAGTATATAGGGAAACAAGCTCCAATTTAAATTTATTCAGTAGCTTTAAAAATATTTTTATACAAAATGTAGTGTTGAATTTTAAGCGATTCAGATAATGTGTCACTATTTTGGATATCCAAATTTCGAAATGAATAATTTAAAAAGTCAACTTGGAACCCCATAAATTATAAAATAAGTTAAGGTACTTAAAGTTATGAGTGAGGAGGATATTGTTGAAGCAGAATAGAAAGAAAAAGAAAAAAAGAAATTTTTCTATAATCACTTGTGCTTTATCTATAATAATTTTATCAATTTCTTTGTACACCTATATTAGATTTAGTAGCCAGGTATCGGCATATGAAACTCATATAAAAAACATAAAGATAAACTCTAATATAGGAGATGATTATTTAACTAATTTTGAAAAAGAGAAGATAGAAAGAGAAAAGCAAAAGGAAGAGAAAAAAATAAAGAAGGAAGAAGAACGAAAGAAAAAATTAGAAGAAAAGAAAAGAGCATTAAAAGAACTTGAAGAAAAGAAAAGAGATAAGGAAAAAAAAGAAACAGAAGAAAAACTTATTAGGGTGTGTCTGAAAACTAATTAGTGCAAAAGATTTAAATTTTAGATATAATAATATCAAAAAAACTATGAG
>NZ_LFRG01000043.1:0-33073 GCF_001573875.1 Clostridium sp. ATCC 25772 | reverse complement strand
TAATACTGTAAAGAATTTAGACAATGTTGTACATGGAAATATTAGCAACTTAGTACATTTTTATTTTAGCATTCATATCTTCTGAAAACTTTCTTTTAAAAACAACTTTTGACATATTGTAGCCCTCCTAATTTCATTAATATAATTGTAAATATCTAAATTAACTTTGTCCAATCCAATTAGGGGGGCTATAGGCTGTTAACTATTCACTGTTCACTTTTAACTAGAAAAGTCCCATTTGTGATGGAATCAACACTGTGGATAATTGCTTGTTGAGACGTTTTGCTAAAACTAAGATTTTAGGGACTGACTTTGAGCATTATAGGAGAAAAACTAAAATCTACAAAAGCATAAAGCCACAAATATAGCAAACTAGCCAGCTACGCGTCTGTCCCTCTTGTTACGGAGGTATACTTGTAACTTTCTACACTAATTAAACTCCATCTAAATTAAAGTCAGGGATAAAACTTTCTTTGCAAGTACCTTCTTCTTGAATAAAGGCATTTTTATAACCAAGGTCTACGCAATAATCTATTAACGATTCATAATGCTTAGGGTTAAGTGGTTTAGTTAGTTCTTCATATTCACTACAGTTATAAAAAGGAGTATATTGATTCATAAGACTTAAAAATACTTTATCATTATATTTTTTATATACATAATCTACTATTTTTTTAGAATCAAAAAGTAAGCCTGGAAGCATTAAATGTCTTATAATAACACCTTTTTTAATTAGTCCATTCTCATTAAAAACAGGTTCTCCAACTTGAGCGAACATTTCATCTATAACATTTGTTGCTACAGTAAAATAATGTGGAGCTTTAGAATATTTTACAGCGTATTTATCGCTAAAGTATTTTAAATCTGGAAGATAAACATCTATGTATCCATTTAACATTTTAATAGCATTTACATCCTCATATCCATTAGAGTTATAAACTATAGGAAGGATAAGCCCCTTAGATTTAGCTAGTTTAATTGCCTCAATTATTTGAGGAATATAGTGAGTTGGAGTTACTAAGTTTATATTATTTACATTTCTAGATTGTTGCTCCAAGAAAATAGAACTTAATCTTTCTATAGAAATTTCTTTACCAAATCCCTCAGTACTAATTTTATAATTTTGGCAAAAAACACATTTTAAATTACAGTTTGAAAAGAAAACCGTTCCTGAACCATTTTCTCCAGATATACATGGTTCCTCCCAAAAATGTTTAGATACTTTCGATACCTTAATTTTATCAGAGGCTGAACAAAAACCAATTTCACCACCAGTTCTGTCAACACCACAATTTCTAGGACAAAGACTACAAGAACGTAATATATTTAAATTACTCATTAAAATCACCTTACTTAATGTATTGTAGAATATATAGAATTCAAAATTATATCTAAATTTGTTATCTTATTAATTAAATTCACATAGAATCTACATTTATGATTTTAGTTTATTAAATTTTATTTATCAACCATAACGCTTAACTATCTTAGGGAATGGCTAACTTTTTTATCTATGATAATTAATTGTTTTTAGTTAAAAGTTAAGAGTGAATAGTTAACAGTTATTGTTATTACTACTCGCTTTGCTCCTAGTAATTCTCAACGTACTTTTATATAAATTTGCAAGGCAAATTATATCATTAGATTAAAAGAAAGTGGTTGCCCACTTTCATCCTAAACTTTTAACTGTTAACTATTTAAGGGACTGGCTAACTTTTTTTATTTATGGCAATTAAATTTAAAGAGCTACTCTCTGTTTTATGGGTATACATCTTTCGTGCCTGTCCTATTTGTTACGGCTGTACATTTTGAATTTAGCTTTAGTTAGATTTATATCTTCAATTCAGAATTTATTCTCTCTAATTCAAAGAAACTGGAATCCAGTTTCAACCATTATTGTCAATTGTCCTTTGTCAAATGTCAATTATATAATGTTCTTAATTCTTAATTTTTTTAATTGTCCTTTGTCCATTGTCAAATTTTCAAAACTTTCTACCTCAACTAAATAAGCAACTATCCTATGTTACACCTCCATCACAAATGGGACTTTTTTTAGTTAAGAGTTAAGAATGAATAGTTAACAGTTGTGGTTATTACTACTCACTTTGTTCCTAGTAATTCTCAACGTATTTTTTATATAAATTTGCAAAGCAATTTATATGATTAGATTAAAAGAAAGTGGTTTCCCACTTTCTTCCTGAACTTTTAACTTTTAACTATCTTAAGGACCGGCTTTGATTACTTTAAATTTTATTGATAACATTTTAGATTTCACTCACAAAATAACTTATGGAAAATATATTTTGTTACGCCTGTCCTTCTTGTTACGGCTGTAAACTTTGAATATAACGTTGTTTAATTTAATATCACAAAATTAGAATTTACTCCCTTAAATTCAAAAGAAACTGGAATCCAGTTTCAACCTAAATTGTCAATTGTCCATTGTCAAATGTCAATTATAAAATTTGTTACGGCTGTAAAATTAGATTTTAGCTTTTGTTTGTTTTATATCCTAAACTCAAATTTTACTCCCTTAAATTAAAAAAGAAACTGGTAGTCCAGTTTCAACTAACATTGTCAATTGTCCTTTGTCCATTGTCCATTTTTCAATATAGTTTTACGTGTTTTTTCAGAACTAATAACAAAGATTTTATGAATAAATTTAAATAGGATCTTCTTCCTCTTTATTACTTGCAATGTTTAAAATAAAATTTAAATATTTGATATACAAATACTAAACTAATTACTCCAAATCCAGGATAAAGATATGTTATTAAATTTTTAAAACCTAATTGAGAAATAGGTAGAGCTACAAGAAGAACTAAAATTACACCTGTTTTATAAGATATTTTATATTTTTGTTCTAGAGTTTTTCCAACGCTATATATATCAGAAACTTCTGTAGAAAACATTTCACACCAAATAACAGCAAGCAGTAATAATTGAATTAAAGTTCCAAACTTGCTAGCAACATGCAATAATGGAATTTCAAATTGAAAAATTTCTGGTATGTTAACAAGCAACATTGAATTAATTAAAAAGGCTAGTAATGTTAAAAGCAATGCGCCAATTGATGCACCGGTTATTATTATAGATTTGCTTTTCATTTCTTTACTTAATGGAACTAAAACACCACTACTAAATAACATATTAAAACCAGCGTATAAAAAAGATGAAACAATCCATTGTCCAGGGATAATTTCATTTTTAAAAGTTCTCACACTTTGCATATAATCAATGGACATAATATCACCATGATTTATTAAGTAAAATAAAAATACAGCAATTATTATAGTAGTTAAAGAAGGAACTATAAGAGTGTTTATAGTTATAAGACCTTTTGTATCTCTAAGTAAAGTGAAAAGTGAAATAGCAGCCATAATAATTACACCAACAACTCTAGGAATACCAAAGTATTGTTTTAATAGCGCACCTCCTCCAGCAAGAATTATAGAAGCACCAGCAACTAAAAATAACCCAGTTAATAGATCTGTAATTTTTCCTAAGAAACCAGGACTAACAAGAGTTATAAAATCTGAGTATGAATTTAAGTTGAATTTTAAGCTAATTGATACCATTGCAGAACTAACTAAAATATAAAAAGCTGCACAAATTAATAACCCAAAAAAACTTTTAAACCCATAGGTTGTAAAAAATTGAGTTATTTCTTGTCCTGATGCAAGGCCAGCCCCTACAATAGTACCAACAAAAACAGTAGCTGTCTGAAAAATTAAAGCTAGTCTCTTTTTCAAAAAAATCTCCCCCATAATTTAATATATATATATATTTATTTGACTTTTGCCATTAAAAATATAGCTTGTCTATTAAAATATATAAGTTAGAGTGTAGATTTATTCTTAATATAATAAAAAATAAAGTAATCTTATTTAGAAAAATGAGTAATACTATAGATAATATAATTAAAAATTAAAAGATAATGGACAATTCACAATTAACTTTTAACTATCTAAAGCTAATAACAAAGATATTTTGTATAGATTTAAATTAAATAGTGTATTTTTATACAATTATTTAACACAAGAGAGAGGTGTAAAATTTGTTTAATCCAAAAAGAGTTATTTTTGAAGAAGCAGCATTAAATTATGAAAAAGGTCAGGAGCTACTTAAGTTATTTAAAAATCAAGATGTTGAAATAAAGTATTCAAAAAATGGTAGAATAACAGGCATACCAGGAAAAACAGATAAAGAAATGTTTTTAGAAGGTAAGAGTACTTTAGTAGTTGGTGTAAGAAAAAAACTAGATTTTCAAAGTTGTAAACCATCTGCTCATTATCAACTTCCATTAGTAAGTGGATGTATGGGAATGTGTGAATATTGTTATTTAAATACTCAGATGGGTAAGAAACCGTACATAAAAATCCATGTAAATACAGATGAAATTTTAGAAAAAGCAGGAAAATATATAGAAGAAAGAAAACCAGACATAACAATATTCGAAGGTGCAGCTACCTCAGACCCAATACCGGTAGAAGCTTATACAGGAGCATTAAAAGATGCCATTGAATATTTTGGAGCTAATGATAAATCTCTATTTAGATTTGTTACAAAATTTACAGAAGTTGATAGTCTACTAAATGCAAAACATAATGGAAGAACAACAATTCGATTTAGTATAAATATAAATGAAGCTATAAGAAAATATGAACATAAATCAGAGGATTTTCAAGGTAGAATAGCTGCAGCAAAAAAAGTAAGTGATGCAGGTTATCCTATAGGTTTTATAATTGCACCAGTTTTTCTTGATGAAGGCTATGAAGAAAAATATTATGATATGTTAAAGTATACAAAATCTATAATGGATAACAATAACATAATGTTTGAAGTTATTTCTCATAGATTTACAAAAAGAGCAAAGGAAAATATATTAAAAGTTTTTCCTAAAACAACATTACCTATGGAAGAGGAGTTAAGGAAATTTAAATATGGACAATTTGGATATGGTAAGTATATTTATACAAATGAAGAAATGAAAAACTATAAAGAATTTTTCACTAAAAGTATAAGTGAACTATGGAGTAAAGAAAATATAAATTACATTATATAAAAAATAAATCTATAAAAGGATATTATTCTTTTATAGATTTATTTTTATTAAAAAACATACAAAAAATTGAAAGAAACAATTCTTAGAACAGAAAAAAAAGAAGAGAAAACTTGCAAAAGAAAAATTAAACAATTATAATATAATCTGGCTTATATGGTATAAAAAGGTTTATTGGGTTAAAAGAAAATAATATGTCGTTTGAGAGGTGATACTTTGCTAAAAGAATTCATGATATTAATAACTAAAAAGGTCAAAGATAAACTTGACTATGATTTAGGGATTAATTCAGAAGAATTGCTTGATGAAAAAAGAAAAATAACAATAAAAAGGTTAGAAAATGAAGCTGAAGGAATAGTAAATTGTGCTTATAGAGCTTATGGAAATTCATATATACACAAATATATCTATGATAAATCTATGATAGAGAAATTAAATCATGAAGAGAAAATAATATCTTATATAGCATTAGATGAAAGGAATAATGTAATTGGACACATAGCTCTAGAATACTTTCAAAAACCTAATATATGTGAAATTTCACATGCTTTTGTGGACCCTAAATTTAGGGGGAGAGGGTGTCTTACAGATTTAACAAGGTTCGTAATAGAAGAAAGCAAAAAAAGAGGAGATGTGGGAATATATGTACATGCAGTAACAAGTCATACATATTCTCAAAAGTCAGCAGAAAATAATGGATTTAAGGATTGTGCTTTACTTCTATCAAAAATTACAGCTTTGAAATTTAGAGATATACATGATAAAAATGAAAAAAGAGAAAGTCTTATCATAAAATATAAATATTTAAAAAAACAACGTAAAAAATATATTTATGCACTAGAAAAATATAAAGAAATTATTAATGACATATATGATAATTTAGGCGTGAAAGTAGTATTTAAAAAACTAGAAGATGATAATAAAAGTTTTTCAGAGGTTACTTCTATAAAAACTATTGTAGATGAATATGATACAGGAACAATATATGTAAATGAATTTGCTAAAGATGAAATGAATAAGATATTAAATCAATTTAATAAGTTATATTTTGAGGGGAAAAAAACAATATTTTTAAGATTAAAACTTTGTAATAAAAGCAGCATATATATATGGGCTAAGATGGAGCAACTTGGATTTTGCTTTGCAGGCATTATGCCTGGAGATGGTGATGAGGATGAATTGATACTTCAATATATTAATGATGAAATTAATTATGAAAAAATATATGCAAATTCTGTTATAGGAAATGCTTTAGTTGATAATGTAAAAGAATGGGATATTGATTTTAATAGAAAAAGGAGGATTAGTATATGAGATTTAATAATATAGATATGTTATGTAATAGGGAAGATGCTTTTAATTTTACAAAAGAAACAGAGGAATTGTTTGTAAAAGCTATAGATGAAAATTATAAATTTCAACTTGATAATCAACCATATATTAAATATTTAGCAGAAAGAGAAAATTTTAATATTAATAGTTTAAGTACAATTGAGGATATAGACAATATCCCTAATTTATTTGTTGGAACTATGAAAATAAATGGTTTTTGCAATTTTAAAAAGGATGATTTAGAACTTATCTTAACAAGTTCAGGAACTAATGGTCAAAAAACTCAATTATTCCTTGATAAAAACTCATTTTCTAGACTACAAAGTTTAGCAGAAAATACATTCAATGCTATAGGCTTTAAGAGTGATACTCCAGTACATTATTTCTTATTTTCGTATGATATAAAAAAAGCAGAAAATGTTGGGACAAGCTGGAGCGATGAGCAAATTTTAGGTCTTGCACCTGCATTATCTGTTAATTGGATGATTGAATGGGATGAAGATAAAGGTGAGTTTGTTTTTGATAGTAAAAAGTGGGCTAAAATTTTTAAAGAACTAAGTAATGAAGCGCCTGTAAGGTTATTAGGATTTCCGGCATTTATGTATAAAATGGTAGAAGAAATCAAGGAGCGTTATGGGAAAATTAAAGTTCACAAAGATTCGTTCATAATAGCTGGGGGAGGTTGGAAAAATCATTTAGGGAAAAGTATGTCACTAAATGATTTTATGGATTATATAGAAAAAAATATTGGACTTAAACGTGAAAATATAAGAGATACTTATGGTATGGCAGAACACGGAGTTCCTTATTGTTCATGTAGTGAAGGACATTTACATGCACCTATTTACAGTAGAATAGTTGCAAGGGATCCTATAACTTTTAAGAAAAAGACATATGGAGAAGAAGGACTTTTACAACTTATAACGCCATATAATACGGCACAACCTAATCTATCAGTATTATCAACGGATTTAGTTGTAATTAAAAAGGACTGCCCTTGTGGAATAAAGGGAGATTATATTGAAAAAATAAGACGAGGTGGAGTAACTAAGCATAAAGGTTGCGCCATTGCAGCACAGGAAATACTAAATAGCTAAATGATTAGATTACATGGGGGTAAGGGTATGAGATTAGAAGATTTTAAACATATATGTTTTGGAAAGCAGTTAGATATAAAAGGAGAATTAACAGAAGAGAAAGCAAATGAATATTTTAATTCAGCTTTTTTAAGAAAAAAATCTAAAGAATTTAACAATACGCCTATAGATAAAATACTTTATATTTTAGAAAAAACTGCATATAAATTATGTGATAAAAATGGGGATTATTATAAAGAAATAATGGAGAAAATGCCTAAATTAATTAGTTATTCTCCTTCAATGGTTGATATGGGAATAGAGTCCCTTAAAGAAATGTTAAGTATAAGTTCCCTAAAATTAAGATTGGAGAGTCTTGGAGATTATCATTGTTTAGATAATTTTACAAAAGATAGACAGTCTAAAATGACTAGAGCAGTTCCAGTTGGTTCAGTTCTTCATATAGCAGCAGGAAATATATTTTTAGGTTCAATAGATTCACTAATTATGGGGATAATAACAAAAAATATAAATATATTAAAGGTTTCTAGCCAAGATTTTTTATTTCCAACATTATTTTATAAAGCATTAGATGAAGTAGATGTAGATAAAACAATTATTCCATATATAGCGATTACCTATTGGAAAAGCAGTAATAAAGCTTTAGATAAAATTGCTAAAAATAGCTTTGATGCTATACTTTTATTTGGTGGAGAAGAAGCAGTGAAGAATTATAAAAATGGATTATCCGTTAATACTCAGCTTTATTCTTTTGGTCCTAAAATAAGCTTTGGCATTGTGTGTAAAGGTTTAAATGATTTTAAATTAAGAGAAACTGCAATGAACTTTGCTGATGACATAGTTTTTTGGGAACAAAGGGCATGTACAAGCTGCCAAAATATATTTATAGAAAATAGCAATGATGTTAAAAACTTTGTTAATTATTTATATGATGCTTTAGAAGAAAAGGGCAAAGAATTTCCTCAAAATCAATTGGATATAGATTACGCTGTTGAGATAAGAAAGAAAAGAGAAATTGCAAAATGGGAGGAATTTAATAATAGGGCGTTAGTGCTAGAAGGTAAAAACGCAAATCATACTATAATTATGGAAGAAAAAAATAATATTTCTGATTGCCCTCTAAATAGAACTATATATGTTAATGTAGTTGATAGTTATAAAGATATTTTAGATGGAAACATAAAACTTTTAAAATATTATATGTCTACATTAGCTATAGCATGTAATGATGGGGTTCAAGATATAATTGAGGATTTCATTGATTTTGGAGTAATGAGATTTTGTAGACCAGGAGCTATGAATAAAAGTGAAGATGATTCTTTACCTCATGATGGAATGTATATAACTAATTTACTTGTAAGATTTATAAATAAAGAAAATGTCAAGATAGATGATTTAGGAATTGAGTATGTTGATAAAGATAAAAAAGATGATATATTGCTCTGGAGATTAAATTCTCTTATTAATGAGGCTGTAAAATCATCATTTTATAAAGAGTTTTATAAAGATGTATCTCTTCCATTAAAAAGTTTACAGGATTTTAAAAATGTTCCTATACTTGAAAAAAAGCATATTTATGAAAATAGTATAGATAAAAGTAATGATATGATTACAGGAAATATGGAAAGTTCTTATGTTTTTTCAGCAGGAGGAACTACAGGTAAAATGAAGTATGTAGCTTATTCTAATGAGGAATTTGAAAAGTCTAAAAAAATATTTGGAGAAGGTTTTAGAGCTGTTGGTATAGATAAAAATGATTTTGCAGTTAACTATATGAAAGCAGGGGCCCTTTGGACAGCTTTCCCAGCAGTAAATGAAGGGTTAGAAGAAACAGGCTGTAAAATATTATCACTAACGGCTAATCAACCTGAGAAGGAAAGTATAGAATATCTAAAAAAATTTAAACCTAATGTACTTATAAGTCTTCCAGGAAACATTATACTTTTAGCTCAAGAGGTAGAAAAATTAAACGAAAATATTAAATTAGAAAAAATATTCTATGCAGGAGAGCATATGCCATTAAAAGCACAGGAATATGTAAAGAAGGTATTTGGTGCAAGAAAGATAGCATCCTTTGGATATGCAGCAGTAGAAGTTGGCCCCATAGGATTTCAATGTGAATGTTGCAAGGGAACTGAACATCATGTTATGAATGATTGGTGTTATGTTGAAAGAGATAAAAATGGAGATGCAATTGTAACAACCTTAAGTAGGTTTCTTAATCCTATAATAAGATATAGACTTGGAGATAGCATTCAGTGGATTGATGAACCATGCGCCTGCGGAAGAACTTCAAAGAAATTTAAATTATTGTCAAGAACTGATGATGTTATAAGATTTAATGTATCAGATATATATATAAATGATGTACATGAGGCATTAAAAAATGTTAATGAAGTTTCACCTTTCTTTCAAGTGGTGGTTGATAATGTAGATGAAATGAGAGATGTAACATTTAAAATAGAAACAAAAGATAAGGATATGGCTTTAAAAGGGGATGTATTGAAGGAGAAAATAGTAACTTCTTTAAAAAGTAATATTAGAAGCTTAGGAATAGATTATAAAAAGAATTTAATTAACGATTTAAAAATTGAAATATTACCACCCTTTGGAATAGAAAGAGTAGGACGAACAGGAAAGATAAGAAGAATAGTAGATAGAAGAGTAAGTATATAATTTATAAAATAAATAAAAAAAGATAACAGGTATTCTACCGGTTATCTTTTTCATGCTTAAAATTATATTACTTTAAGATTGTTCATCTTTTTTCCATTTAAAATATGTAAAAATTAATTGTAGAAGATAAATTGATACACAAAATATAGTGAATATTGTATCTAAAATAATATTATCATTAGCCAACCATATAATTGCTAAACATACAATTAAAAATGGAGTCATCCACAATGTTCTTAAAAATTTTCGCCTATAACTTAATTTGTAATAAAGAAGCTCAAATCCTTTATCTGTCTTGTTAGTTTCCATAATTCTCATCCCCTGTATTTTAGAATAATAACTTACAATTGTTCTTTAGTTTATATATCTATATTATACATATTTATGGATAAAAACCAACAAAAGTTAAATTCAAAGTATACAGCCTTAAGATAGTTAAGAGTTAATAGTTAAAAGTTCAGGATGAAAGTGGGTAACCACTTTCTGAAAATGATTTTTAAAAAATTGACAATGGACATTTGACAATTGATAATGATGGAGAAAACTAGAGTTAAATTAAGGATTAAGAATTATGAATTAAGAATTGATGTAGAAACTGGACTACCAGTTTCTTTGAATTAAAGGGAGTAAATTCTAATTTTGTGATATTAAATTAAACAAAGTTATATTCAAAGTTTACAACCGTAACAAATGGGACAGGTACGACTAATGTAGTTCCATAAAATAAAAAGTAGCTCTTACAATTTAATTACTATAAATAAAAAAGTTAGCCAGTCCCTTAAATAGTTAATAGTTAAGAACATTTTATAATTGACATTTGACAAAGGACAATTGACAATTTAGGTTGAAACTGGATCACCAGTTTCTTTTTAATTTAAGGGAGTAAAATTTAAGCTGAAGATATAAAACAAACTAAAGATATATTCAAGGTTCGCAGCCGTAACAAGAAGGACAGGTTCACTTAGGTTGGAGCACCATAAAAAACATTAGTACTCAATAAAAAGGTTAGATAAAATAAATTACAGGGCAAAGAACCAGTACTTGAGCTGCAAAGCAGCGTATCAGTTAGGTACTGGTTCTTTGCTTATTTTATTGTGGAAATACAGTAATTGTGGAATCTACAGTTTAATCGAAGTAAGTAGCCATAAATGAACCTGTCCCTCTTGTGATAGCATAAAAATTTAGGAAAATTACTTGTTCAGGTGTTCGGGACTGGCTTTGATTTATTAGTAGAAAAATATAAAACTAGAAGAGCATCAGGTGTTAGCGAAGAAAATAAACCTTACCGTGCCTGTCCCATTTGTGATGGAGCCAGAACTTTGGATAATTGCTTATTTAGAAGTTTTGCTTTTGTAGATTTAAAAATACGTTCAGTATTACTAGGAGCAAAGAGAGTAGTAATAACCACAATTATTAATTATTAACTCTTAACTCTTAACTAAAAAAAGTCCCTCTTGTGATGGAGGTATAACTTAGGATAGATGCTTATTTAGTTGAGGTGGGGAATTTAAAAAAATTGACAATGGACATTTGACAATTGACAATTATGGAGAAAACTAGAGTTAAATTAAGGATTAAGAATTATGAATTAAGAATTGATGTAGAAACTGGACTGCCAGTTTCTTTTTAATTTAAGAGAGTAAAATTCTAATTTTGTGATATTGAATTAAACAAAGTTATATTCAAAGTTTACAACCGTAACAAATGGGACAGGCACGACTAATGTAGTTCCATAAAATAAAAAGTAGCTCTTACAATTTAATTACTATAAATAAAAAAGTTAGCCAGTCCCTTAAATAGTTAATAGTTAAGAACATTTTATAATTGACATTTGACAAAGGACAATTGACAATTTAGGTTGAAACTGGATCACCAGTTTCTTTTTAATTTAAGGGAGTAAAATTTAAGCTGAAGATATAAAACAAACTAAAGATATATTCAAGGTTCGCAGCCGTAACAAGAAGGACAGGTTCATTTAATTGTACCGACATAAAAAACATTAGTACTCAATAAAAAGGCTAGATAAAATAAATTACCGAGCAAAGAACCAGTATTTGAGCTGTAAAGCAGCGTATCAGTTAGGTACTGGTTCTTTGCTTATTTTATTGTGGAAATACAGCAATTGTGGAATCTACAGTTTAATCGAAGTAAGTAGCCATAAATGAACCTGTCCCTCTTGTGATGGCATAAAAATTTAGGAAAATTACTTGTTCAGGTGTTCGGGACTGGCTTTGATTTATTAGTAGAAAAATATAAAACTAGAAGAGCATCAGGTGTTAGCGAAGAAAATAAACCTTACCGTGCCTGTCCCATTTGTGATGGAGCCAGAACTTTGGATAATTGCTTATTTAGAAGTTTTGCTTTTGTAGATTTAAAAATACGTTCAGTATTACTAGGAGCAAAGAGAGTAGTAATAACCACAATTATTAATTATTAACTCTTAACTCTTAACTAAAAAAAGTCCCTCTTGTGATGGAGGTGTAACATAGGATAGATGTTTATTTAGTTGAAGTGGGGAATTTAAAAAAATTGACAATGTACAATTTGAGAAATTAAGGATTAAGAATTATTGAAAATATATATTTTTCAAATTTAATAAATATATGGAACTTTTTACAGTCCTCGATTATCTTAAGTGTAGAGAGGTGAATTTAATGATTGGAAAAGACAATGTAATAAAAATTAGTGATTTTAAAAATCATAAATCTGCAAAAAATTATGTAGATAAAGAAATATTTATAAACCTTGTACATGAAAATAAGATATCTTTATATAGATTAGCAAAGGGGATATTAAAGATAGAAGCTGACGTAGAAGATGCCATAAGTGAGACAGTGTTAAAGGCATTTAAAAATATAAAAACTTTAAAGGATGTAAAATGCTTTAAACCATGGATAATGAGAATTTTAGTAAATGAATGTTATGCTCTTTTAAATAAAAAAAATAAGGTAGAGCTTCAAAATGATATGGAAGTTTATAACCTACAATACGAAGACAAAAGAGAAAAAACGTTAATTTGGGCAGTTAATAAATTAGAAGATGATTTTAAGGCTGTTGTTATATTGTTTTACTATGAAGATATGAGCATAAAAGATATTAGTAAGATTTTAAACATTCCATCTGGAACAGTAAAGTCCAGGCTTAGTAGAGCAAAAGCTAAGTTGAAATTAATATTAGAAGATGGAAAAAGGGGTGAGATATTTGGATAAGTTTGATGAAATGATAAAAGAAAGTATATCAAAAGAAAAATGGGATACACCTAAAAGCTTAGATGAAAGATTGGAAAATACCTATGAAAGTTTAAGTACAATTAAATCACATAAAAGGTTTTCTTTAAAAATAGGAGTATTAGTTGCATCAATTATGATGCTTACAATTACAACAGCATTAGCAGCTAATTCAGAAACAGTACAAAATGCAATAAATACAGTAAAAAACTATTTTAGTAGTAATACAGAGTCTAGGTATAGTGCATCTAAGAATAGTCTTGAGAAATTTAATGATGAAGTAGGCATAACTGTAGAGGATAAAGGAATTAAAATTACCTTAGATAGTCTTTCGGCAGATGAAAACTTTATGAATTTATTTTATACAATAGAAAGTGATAAACCTATTAAAATAAGCGAAAAAGAAATGGAGATGATTTCGGATATTAAAGATCTTTCACCTTGCGGTAATTTTACAATTGGTGAAAATCATCCAGTAATGAAAGATTGTGAAGTATATTTTGAATCTGAATATAAAGTTAAAGCAATGGCAAGGCTAGGGCTAAATAATATAGAAATAAAAGAAAATGATAAATTAGTTTTGGAACTAGTACGTGTTTTACTTGTTGAAGGAGATTGGAAAATAGAAACTGTATTAGATAAAAGTAAAATACAACCGGCTATAAAATCAGTTAGACCTAATGAGCATAGGATTATAAAACGTAATGGCATAGATTATGATATAAATATTGAAAAAGTATCAATATCACCGCTTGGAAACATTATAACTATAAGGGGTAATAATAAAGAAATTTTTACTGGTTTTGCATTATTTGATGATAAAGGAGAATCATTAGATGTATTACCAACAGGGGTAAGTGGTATAGGAGAAATAGGTTCAGTAAATTCATTTGAATTTTTAAAGGCAAATAAAGATACAAAATATATAAAACTTGTTCCTGTAGATAAAAGATCAACAAGGCAATACCCTGAACCTATTATTAAAGATATAGCTGATTTACCAGTAGAATTTGAAAGGGCATCAAGTGGTAGCATTATAGTTGAAGATATAAAATCCGATAAAAATACTTTAAAGATAAAATATCGTAAAAAAGGGTTAGTACATTCTGATGTAGGAGGTGCAATATTTTTGGACGATGATGGAAATGAAATAGAGCCATTATATAATGAAGATAAATGGTATCAAATAGCTGTAGATAGAGAGGATAATAGTTATACAGCAATAGTCACATCTTATAATAAAGAGTGTGATTACTCAAAATGTACTAAAGTTTTAATGTATCCAGAATATGAATATAAATTACTTGAGGATCAAGCAATAATAATAAATTTAGAATAACTAATATAAAATAAAAATAGAAAAACAACCTACGGAGGCTAGTTTAAGTTTGTAGGTTGTTTTTTTGTATATGTTAATTAAATGAATTAGGCAGCCTTATTGTTATCTTCTATCTTGTTGTTATTGCGATTGCAATAGTAGTAAACTGGTAATCCTAACAATGTTAATCCTATTCCAAATAAAGCGCTAGCAGGTGAATCTTTAAGTGTAGAATATAACAAATATACACCACCAGCTATTCCTATTAAAGGTACTATAGGATATAAAGGAACATGGTAAAGTTTAGGGTTACGAGTAAATTTCTTTCTAAGAACAAATATACTAATTGTACCTAGAGTGTAGAAAATCCATAAAGCAAACACAATTAAATCTGTTATTGAGTTAAAAGTACCGGATAATATATATAATATTGTTATTATAGCTTGAAATATTAATGCATTAATAGGTGTACCTAGCTTTGGATGAAGAGAACCTAATACTTTTGATGCAGGTAGGTCCTTACGTTCAGCCATTGCAAAAGCATATCTTGAACCACAAGTTAATTGACCATTAAGTCCCCCAAATACAGAAAGCATCATACCAATTGTTATAAATGTTGCGCCACTAGGCCCTAAGAGTTTACTTGCAACATCTACACCTATTTTATCTGAAACAGCAGTAATTGGACCAGGTAAAATATTAAATATAGCTGCGTTAAATGCGATATACACAAGCATTACAAATGTTATTCCGATAACTATAGCTTTAGGAATATTCTTTTCTGGATTTTTCATATCAGCAGCTAATGTACAACAGCTAAGCCATCCGTCATATGCCCATAAAACACCAAGAAGTGCAACTCCTGTACCAGCACCTTGTACATTTTGTAATGTTGAAAAGTTTATATCATGTGCAGTACCACTTACTAAACCCAATATAGCGATAGCTGCGATTGGTAGTAATTTACCTATTGTTGCTAATGTTTGCAACCAAACTCCATATTTAGTTGAAATTATTTGAGCAATAGTTAATATTACAACTAAAGATACAGCAAACATTTTTTGTTGAGTCCCAGTCATAGGTATAAAAAATGTAGAAAATGTAGAACAGGCTATTGCTAAAGCAGCACCGGAACCTGGACAATTTATTAAAGCACCTACCCAACCAAATAAGAAACCAACTAAATCGCCGTATAGTTCTCTTAGGTATGTGTATAGACCACCAATTTTAGGTATATAAGCAGCTATTTCTGCGACAGTAAGAGCTGCTGCTATAGTGATTACACCACCAAAAATCCACATTAAAAGTGCAACTCCTGTGGAACCTGCATTTTCTAAAACTATTGAAGGCTTTAAAAATACACCAGAACCAATTACAAGACCAATTACATACATTACACCTTGAAAGGCATTCATAGTTTTTTTCAGTTGGTTTTTGTTTTCTGTAGCCATATAAAATCCCCCTATAGGTAATTATTTTTTATAGTTTGTCTATAGCAGTTTTTAATCTATTTAAAGCTTCTTCAATTACTGATCTTGGACAGGCAACATTCATTCTAATGAAACCTTCACTTTCTTTTCCATACCATAAACCAAATCCTACTTTAACTTCATTAATAGTGAATTCTTTTAGTTCTTCAGCAGTCATTCCAAGTTCTCTGCAATCTATCCAAGAAAAATAAGTTCCTTCTGGCACATAAGTTTTTAGTTTTGGAATATTTGATTCTATATAATTATTTACAAATTGTAAGTTTTCATGTAAATATTCTAATAATTGCTCTAACCATTCTTCACCATGTCTATATGCAGCTTCAGTAGCAACTAAACTAAAACAATTGTTTCTTTTTATATCATTTATTTGTAATAAGTGATCATATGTATCTTTTTGCTTTTTATTTCCGAAAATTATTATAGATGTTTGAAGTCCAGCTAAGTTGAAAGTTTTGCTTGGAGCAACACAAGTTATAGAATTTTCAAAGAACTCTTTTGAAATAGAAGCAAATGGAGTATATTTATTATTTTTATATACTAGTTCACAATGAATTTCATCAGATACAACTTGAACTCCGTATTTAATACAAATATCACCAATTTTCTTTAATTCTTCTTTTGTCCATACTGTTCCTACTGGATTGTGTGGGTTACAAAGGAAGAACATTTTCACACCAGATTTTACTTTGTTTTCAAAGTCTTCATAATCCATTTCATATCTACCATTTACTACTTTTAAAGAACTAACAAGTAATTCTCTTTTATGATCTTCTACTATTTCAAAGAATTCGTTATAAACCGGTGATTGAATTATTATCTTATCTCCAGGTTCTGTGAATTCTTGCATCATCATTACCATTCCAGGAATAACACCATGACTATGGCTCATACAATCGCTGCTTACATCCCAGCCATGCCTTTTTTTATACCACTGTGAAACTGATTCAAAATAAGAATCCGGTCTTGATACATATCCAAATATTCCTTGATCTAATCTTTCTCTCATTGCATCAATTATAGGCTCAGCAGTTTTAAAATCCATATCAGCTATCCACATAGGTATAATGTCTTCTCTTCCAAATTTAACTCCTAGTTCATCATATTTTGCTGCAAAATTGTTTGATCTGTCTGTAATTGTGTTAAAATTATATTTCATTTTTAAATCCTCCTTGATGAGTCTATTTTTTAGTATTTTATTAAAGCAAATATCGTGCCAAGTTACATATAGAAACGAGCTCTAATTTAAATTTATACATAAAACTTTTGTTGTCAGTTGATAAAAATAAGTACAAATGTAGTTAGTTAATAGTTAAGAATTAAGAGTTAAAAGTAATGGATGAAACTGAATAGTCAGTTTTTTTCAATTTAGAAGCATTAACCCTTCAATTTGAGATATAAAATTTTGACTGAAGCTATATCCAAAGTATATAGCCATAACAAGAAGGACAGGCGTAACAAAATATATTCTCCATAAATTATTTTTCAGTAAAGTTGAAAGGTTAGCAATAAAATTTATATTAATCAAAGCCGGTCCTAGAAAAGTTATGTTCAGTATTACTAGGAGTACATCGATTAGTAATAAAATATTAATTTAAAATTTTTTTATTTGATAAATTAAAAATTTAGTTTGGAACATTATAAGAATAACTAAATAAAAGATTTTAAAGAAATTTAAATAAACTTTTGGGGAAAAATAAAAAGGCAAATAGGTTAAATGGGGTTAATTATACCCATTTAACCTATTAAAAGCTTAATAATGACTATTGAATTTTGCAATATACTTAATTTCATATTAAAATGAACATATTAAGGCATAATTAAATAGATTTTAGTAAAGTTGAGGATAAGTTATGAAGAGAATAGCAGTTGTAACAAATTTTTTATCTGTAGCAAAATTACATAAAAAAACGTTAGAAAGTTTATTTTTAGATGATATTATTGTAGACACTTATTCTTATGACAATGATAGAATTAATCATGTAATAGAGGCAGATGTATTTTTAATTTCTCTTTATTCCATATATGTAGAAATTAAAAAATATATCCCAAAGGATTCAAATGTAATTATTTTAAGCACAACCATAACAGAAGAGCAATATCAAAAAATCATAAAAATACCACCAACTTCTCAGGTGCTTTTAGTAAATTATAGTCCGGAAATGGCTCTAGAAACCTTGGCACTATTTAGACAAATTGGGTTAATTGAATATGATTTTATACCTGTTTATCCAGGGAAAAATAAAATTCCTAAGGTTGGTATTGCATTAACACCTGGAGAGAAAGATAAGGTGCCTAAATTTGTTAAGGAAGTTATTGATATAGGGCATAGAACTTTAGATATAACAACATTAAGTGATATAGCTATAAAGATAGGTTGTGAACACTTTTTAAGAGAAGAAAGATTCACAAAGCATTTTAAAAATCTAAAAACACCATATTGTGGGATTTCTGTGCTACTAGATAGAGCCAACATATTAGAAAGTAGATTTTTTGAATTACTAAATATTATAGATGAGGGAATTATTCTTACAGACGTGAACGGAGTAGTAATTTCATTAAATAAAAAAGCATCTGAGATATTTAGTTTAAACTCAAAAAGTGTTGGGATGAATGTAGTAGACATTATTGATCACTTTGCTATTAGAAAAGCTATTGAAAAAAAGATTATAATTGATCAACAGTTAACAAGTATTAATAATAAGCATATTTCTTTTCAAGCTGTACCTGTTAAAACTTCAGGAGATATAAATGGTTTTTTAATAATTGCTAACATATTTGAAGAAAAGGAAAAGAGTCAGCATAAGCTAAGAACTCAATTACTTAAAAAAGGTCATACAGCAAAATATACCTTTGAAGATATAATTGGGGAAAGTAAAAGTATTATTGATACAAAAGAGATGGCTAAAAAAATGTCTAAAGCAGATTCATCTATATTAATTACAGGAGAATCAGGTGTTGGAAAGGAATTGTTTGCTCAAGCTATTCATAATGCATCAGGTAGAAAAAAATATCAGTTTGTAGCTATTAATTGTGCAGCTATTCCTGATAATCTTCTTGAAAGTGAGCTTTTCGGATACGAAGAAGGTGCCTTTACAGGTGCTAAAAAAGGCGGGAAAATGGGTATGTTTGAGATAGCCCATAATGGAACTGTGTTTTTAGATGAGATTGGTGAAATGCCATTACAGCTACAAAGTCGTTTGTTAAGAGTTATTCAAGAACGAGAAGTTATGAGAATCGGCGGAGAAAGCATTATTCACGTTAATATAAGAATTATAGCTGCCACTAATAAAAATTTAAAATATTTAGTTAAAAAAGGTGAGTTTAGAGATGACTTATATTATAGATTAAATGTTTTGCCATTAAAAATACCGCCATTACGCCATCGTGGAAATGATATATTAATATTGTTTGATTATATAAAAGAGAAAATAGATGCAGATTATGAATTATCTGATGGGGCAAAAGAATTTTTGTTGAGTTATGAATGGGAAGGCAATTTAAGAGAACTTGGAAACTGCATTGAATATTTGGCTTATCTTGAAAAAGATAAAATCGAAGTTAAAGATTTGAAAAGAATATTTGAAAGAGAAGATGAAGAAACATCAAAAGACATTGAATTTGATGATTCAATAGATTGTAGAACATTTGTATTAAAATGTTTATATGAAGGTAGAAAAGAATTAAAAGGTATTGGTCGTAGAAATATATTAGATAAAGCTAAAGAAAAAGGTGTATTTATAACGGAAAATGAGGTAAGAAAAACACTTAATAATTTATTAGCTGAAGAGCTTATTATTGTTAGAAAAGGCCGTGGAGGAACAATTTTAACTCAAAAGGGTGTAAAAGAAGTGTTAGAAATTTTATCATAAAGGTTATAATCAAGTAAAAAAATATTTAAGTTTATTTTTATTGAAAAAAGATATACATGAAAGGATTAGATATGAGTAAAGATTGGAATGGTAAAAAATATCATAGTTTAAACTACTTTTTAAGAAATAAATTTGGGGAGAAGATATTTAAAATCTCTTTAGATGCAGGATTTTCATGTCCTAATAGGGATGGTAAAGTTAGCAAAGGAGGTTGCGTTTTTTGCTCAGAAAGAGGGTCTGGAGATTTTGCTGGTAATAGAAATTTTTCTATAACTAAGCAATTTGAAGATATAAAAGAAATGATGAGTAAAAAGTGGAAAGATGGAAAATACATAGCTTATTTTCAAGCATACACTAATACATATGCAGATGTAGAAACTTTAAGAGCGAAATATGAAGAAGCAATAAGTCAGCAAAATGTTGTAGGCCTTGCAATTGCTACAAGACCAGATTGTTTTAATAAAGAAATTTTTGATTTAATTGAGGAATATTCAAAGAAAATATATACTTGGGTAGAACTTGGTCTTCAAAGTTCTAAGGATGAAACAGCAAAATTAATAAATAGAGGATATCAATTAGAAACATTTGAAAACACTGTTAATGAGCTGAAAAAGAGAAATATTGATGTAGTAGCACATATTATATTTGGTCTACCAAAAGAGACAAGAGAAGATATGATAAATACAATAAAATATATTTCTAACACCGGTATACAAGGGGTAAAATTACACCTATTACATGTAATGAAAAATACACCATTAGAAAAACTATATGAAAATGGTATGGTTGAATTTATGACACAAGAAGAATATGTAGATTTAATTTGTGAAGCTATAACCTTATTGCCAAAAGATGTGGTAGTACATAGATTAACAGGGGATGCACCAAGAAGTCTTTTAATAGGACCAATGTGGAGTCTTAAAAAGTGGGAAGTTTTAAATGCTATAGACAATAATTTAAAAGAAAAAGATTTATACCAAGGAAAGAATTTTAAAAAAATCTAAATATGGGGCTCTAAAATGAACTTTAAATTTATGTATAGGGTTCCAAGTTGACTTTAAAAATTATCAATTCCAAAACTTGGATACCTAAAATAGTGAGACATGCTCCGAATCACTTAGAATTCAACACTGTATCTTGTGTGAAAATATTTTAAGGTTATTGAATAAATTTAAGTTTGAGCTTGTTATAGGGATGCAAGTTCTAAGTTTAACTTATACATAAAATTTTAATTTCAATTAAGAGCATCAATAGTTTAAAGAAATTGACAATGCACAATTGACAGTTGACAATGAAATTTGAAACATTATTATGTTTTTTTATTTGCTTTGCAATTTAAGTTCTATAATAAACAGCTTCAATTTTAGATTGAAGGTTTCCATCATTGTCCATTGTCCATTCTCAATTGTAAATTAATTCTAAAATGAGAGTGTAAAGTTCGTGAAAATTTTTCACTTGATAAAGATATAAGTTAAAAGATGATTTTATAACCCTATAATATATAAATTTGTTTAAACTTGAATTGGTTTATTAATAAAATATATTAGATTATAAGTAAGAAGTTAGATGATACTGAAAGATGCTGAGAAGTGGACTGATGGCAGATTGAAAAAAGAAAAGGAAAGTGATAAATAATGAATACCGTACTGATGATTGATGATGATAAAGAGCTCTGCTCACTTATAAAGAAGTGTTTGGATAATGAAGAGATGTCTACTCTCGTAGCATTCAGCGGTAGCGTGGGACTTAAAGTTTTGGACGAAAACAAAGACAAGCTTTCTCTTATTATTCTTGATGTGATGTTACCTGATTTAGACGGATTTAGTATCTTAAAAAGAGTAAGAGAAATAAGCAATGTGCCTGTTTTAATGCTCACTGCAAAAAACAGCGAAGAAGATAAAATAATAGGTCTGAGAACAGGTGCGGACGATTATTTAACGAAACCCTTTAGTATCAATGAATTGACTGCACGGGTAACTTCTCTTATACGCCGTTTTACAACACTTAATAACACACCCAATACACAAAAAGGGCATTTAATCCTTAAAGGGATGACAATAGATATAGATAATCGCATTGTTTGTGTAAACGATGAACAAATTGACTTAACAGGAAAAGAATTTGATTTGTTATTATTTTTAGCTAATAATAAAGGACGTGTCTATACAAAAAAACAGATTTATACACAAGTTTGGGAGGATGACTATGCTTTTGATGGTAGCAATATCATGTCGTTTATAAGCAAGCTCAGAAAGAAAATTGAACCAAGCTCCGATAATACTTTTTATATTCAAACTGTCAGAGGCGTTGGGTATCGCTTTAATAGGGAGGCTTAGAAATGGGGCTTACTGAATTTCTTATAATCTTATCCGGTATGTTACTAATTGTTGTTTTTTATCTTGGTTCAAAACTATACAGAACAAAACAGCAAATCAGCGTAATACAAGAAGCTGTAACGGACATTAAAGATGGAAATTTAAACCGCAAAATACTTACAAGAGAAAATGACATGACAAGGCAGATTTGCTATGACTTAAATGCAATTACCACAGATATGCAAGTAACACTCATAAGTCAAAGGCAATCTGAGCAGGCATATAAACGCTTGATGACAAGTCTCTCTCACGATGTTAAAACACCGTTGACATCTCTTGTAGGTTACTTGGAAGCGATAGAAAAAAACATTGTCACGGGGAAAGAAAAGGACGAATATATCGAAGTTGCAATTGGTAAAGCATACAGTCTAAAGGAGTTTACAGAACGACTTTTTGAATGGGTAAAACTTGATGCTAGAGAACAAATATTTCATTTTGAAGTGTGCGATGTCAATGAACTTTCTCGTAGCATTGCTGCCGATTGGATTATTATTATAGAAAATAATAATTTTGACTATGAAGTCAATATTCCCGAAACAGAATGTCTTGCTCGAATTGATATAAATTCTTATACTCGAATTTTGAACAACCTTTTTCAAAATGTTATTGCTCATAGTAAAGGTACAAAACTTGTTTTTGATTTATACGAAGATGAAAAACAAGTCACGGTAAAGGTTTCGGATAACGGAATAGGTATACCGAGTGATGAATTGTCACATATCTTTGAAAGAATGTATCGAGGGGATAAATCTCGAATGACTGCAGGAGCAGGACTTGGATTGTCTATCACGAAAGAACTTGTATCTGTTCATAAGGGCACCATTGACGTTGAAAGTACTTTAAAAGGCTCTACAACATTCACTATTATTTTACCAAAAGCTCTATAGCTCTGTCTTATGCAGGGCTTTTTTTGGGTGAATAATAAGGCACAATCTTTGACTTGTTATTTCTTTTCAAGTGCCTAAAAGCAAGGAAAGAACAAGATTACGGCAAGGTTATGGCAAGGTTGATGATTTATACTTTTAATTGTAAGTGATTATACCGTCATATCGGTTATTATATTGCGAAAACAAGGGTATTGAAAGTAAGGAGATTTTAATATGAATGATTTTATAATTGAAACAAAACAATTGACGAAAATTTATGGAGAGCAGACAGCAGTTAATTCAGTGAACCTCCATGTAAAAAAAGGTCGTATTTATGGATTATTAGGACGTAATGGAGCAGGTAAAACCACTATTATGAAAATGATTTTGGGGTTGACTCCAATCACTTCTGGCGAAGTGGATGTATTTGGAAAGAATATTAAAGGTCGAGAAAAACGAGTATATCCCCGTATCGGTGCTATGATTGAAACACCGGGTTTTTATCCAAATTTGACAGGAACGGAAAACTTAGAAATTTTTGCAAAACTACGAGGCACAGTTGCACTAAACGCAGTTGAAAATGCATTAAAAATAGTTGGATTACCTTATAAAGACAAAAAGTTGTTTAGTAAGTATTCTCTTGGAATGAAGCAGCGTCTTGGTATTGCAAATGCTATTATGCACGACCCAGAACTACTGATTTTGGACGAACCTACAAACGGTCTTGACCCTATTGGTATTGCAGAAGTAAGAAATTTTATTAAAAATTTGAGTGTTGAGCATGGAAAAACAATCCTTATTTCCAGTCACATTCTTTCGGAAATTGCATTATTGGCTGATGATATTGGAATTATTGACCACGGTGTTCTTTTAGAAGAAAGTAGCATGAACGAATTGGAAAAGAAAAACCGTAGCTATATCATTTTGCAAGTTTCAGATATTCCGAAAGCTTCACTAATTTTAGAACGAGAATTCAATTTGAAAGATTATTCTGTTCAAGATGATCAAACACTACGACTTTATGACACTACTTTAGATATAGGAAAAATCAATAAAGCCCTTGTAATGCAGAATATAACTGTTATTAGTTCCATGCTTTGTCATGATACTTTAGAGGATTACTTCAAAAAAATTACAGGAGGTGAAGGCATTGCTTAACCTTATTCAAACAGAATTTCTTAAACTGCGCCGCAAAAAGCGTATTTGGCTCATGTTGTTAGCTGCTGTCATTATGCCGTTTTTTGCACTATTTTTTGTGGGTAAAGGTGTTGACCCGAGAGAGTATTATAGATGGTCAGCATTCGCTTTTACTCCTATCATTATCTTACCTGTTATTTTGGGGGTACTTAGTACCATGCTTATGCACGAAGAAAATCAGTATGATACACTCAAACAACTTTGGATTATTCCTATCAGTAAAATAGGATACTTTTTTAGTAAATTTTTTGTGGTTTTAATTTATTCAATTTGTTTTATGATGGTTACATTCGTAGCTTCCATTTTAGTTAGTGTGCTTTCGGGATATGTTGTGCTTGAATGGTGGAGCGTATTATATTTGCTGAAAAAATGTTTAGAAATTGGTATTATTATTGCTTTTGTAATGTTGCCGATTTTAGCAATAGCCTCATGTCAAAAGGGATACATTATCCCGATTTGTGTTACATTGGTTTATGCCTTTCTTACATTTTTTATAATGCCTGTAAATATGTACCTACACCCCTTATCCAGTATGCTAGACATAATCGGGCGAAATAACGATATTCCCCGTTGGTCGTCACAAGGAAGTAACCTTCCGTTAGCGTTTCTTTGTATTTGTATTTGGGATATTATTGCAGTATTCATTGCAAATATCGCATTGAAAAGAAATGAGGTGTAATTAATGCGAAATTTACTTTGGGCTGAACTCCAAAAGATTCGCCGTTCAAATATTGTTTGGATTACAATTTTTGCAACAATTATGGTAGCGGTTATTGTTTCTATAGAGGGATGGTTTACGCATGATATATATAGTGCAGGGTGGTATATGACTACGGCTCAGCTTTTGGCAACACTTTTTGTTCTTCCCGCAGTCATTTCTCTTTTGGGAAGTTATATGATTTGTCGTGAAGAAGATGAGGATACTATAAAATCTTTACTAATTATTCCTATAAATGAAACAAAATTAATTGCTACAAAAATGATTATTACTTTTTTATTCAGCATTTTCATTTATTTGCTGCTCTTTACAATAGCATTTTTAACTGAGGCAATATTACATTTTTATGATTTATCGGTAGGAATGGTTTTAGATTTTATGAAAATATATTTTCTTCAAGGTGTTGGAATATTCCTTGCTATCTCGCCTATTATTGCTTTGGTATCATATATGAAAAAAGGTCATTGGATTGCATTAGTATTAACTGAAATGTACTCTTTTGCTGGAATAATCGCGTGGAGGTCAAAAATATTAATAACATTCTATCCTATTTCAGCAGTATTTGGGGTTTCTGGTTCCAGTGATGCTACTGCCCAAAGTCGGATAGTAAGTATTATAGTCTTGTTACTATGTGGTTGCCTTTCTGTTTTTATACTGAAGCGTTTCAAATATATTGAGAAAAATTAGTCATAGGCTTAGACGTAGGGCATTAGATAGTTAATAGTTAATAGTTAAAAGTTCAGGATGAAAGTGGTAACCACTTTCTTTGAAATTGTTTGGGACTGGCTTTGAGTTATTGTGTTAGTAATATAAATTTAGGAGAGCATCAAGTGTTAGCGAAGAAAATAGACCTTACCGTGCCTGTCCCATTTGTGATGGAGGCAACGCTAGGGGTAATTGCTTGTTTGGAAATTTCACTAAAACCCAAATAGGGGTACTGGTTCTTTGCTTATTTTATTGTGGAAATAGAGCAATTGTGGAATCTACAGTTTAAGCAAAGAAAATAGCCGTAAATGAACCTGTCCCTCTTGTGATGGCGTAAAAATCTTGGATAATTGCTTATTTAGTTGAGGTAGAGATTTTTAGAAAATTGACAATGGACATTTGACAATGTTGGTTGAAACTGGACTACCAATTTCTTTGAATTAAAGGGAGTAAAATCTAGATTTGAGAGAAAAATTGAAGAAAGTTTAGCAGCTAAGTGTATCACCGTAACAAGAAGGACAGGCGTACCAAAGTAAATTTTCCATAAGTTATTTTCACAGTGAAATCGAAAGATTATCAATAAAACCTAAATCAATCAAAGCCGGTCCTAAAATAGCAGCTTTGCTGCGTAGCTGTTCGGGACCGACTTCGAGTACTATTGGAGAGAAACTAAAATCAGCAAAAGTATCTAGCACAAAGAATAGCAAAGTAGCCAATTACGCGTCTGTCCCTCTTGTTATGGAGGTATAACTTAGGATAGATGCTTATTTAGTTGAGGTAGAGTGTTTTAAAAATTGACAATGGACAATTGACAATGTTGGTTGAAACTGGATTACCAGTTTCTTTGAATTAAAGGGAGTAAATTCTAAGCTTGAGAGATTAAACTAACAAAAGCTATATTCAGAGTTTATATCCGTAACAAGAAGGACAGGCGTACCAAAGTAAATTTTCCATAAGTTATTTTCACAGTGAAATCATAAAGTTATCAAAGCCGGTCCTTAAGATAGTTAAAAGTTAATAGTTCAGGATGAAAGTGGGAAACCACTTTCTTTTTAATCTATTAATATAATTTGCCTTGCAAATTTATATAAAAGTACGTTTAGTATTACTAGGAGCGAAGTAAGTAGTAATAACCACTTAGGAAAATAAAGGTATATTAATTGACTTTATAAAATTAAAATACTACAATCAAGGTGTGAAAAGGACGTGTTTAAATGATGGATTTAATTTTGGAAAATGAAATAGACAAAAATAAAAGTAAAGAGTATTTTTACGTTATCAATTATCCTACATATGAAGAGGAACTATGTAATTTAGAGATGAAGTGCATTTTTAATGATGTATCAAAGGAAAAATATATTTTTTCTAATAACTGCGTAAATCCTTCTAGAAGTCCTTTTATCAAAGAAAAAATATCTATAATATATTCAGCAAATACTTTAGAAAAAATAGTTGAAAAAATTATTGAAGATAAGTTAGCCTATGAACAGTTTAAAGTTTGTTATGTGAAAGCCATACAAAATGACCCATTATCTTATCAGGAGAGGCTTAATGCATTAAAAGAGGTTGGATTTGTTATAAAGGGATACCCTAATTTACAATCGCCTAAAGTACTTTTAGGGGTAAGTAAGATAGGTGATAGATGGATATTTGGTGAATATGAAAAGAATGATTATGAGTGGCATATACACGATGAAAAACCATATTCGTACTCAAATGGATTAAGTGTGAGAATGTCTAGAGCTATAGTTAATATTGCAATTGAAAACAATTTTGAAAGTAAATTAGTTGACCCTTGTTGTGGTATAGGAACTGTTGTTATAGAAGCAAGCTCACTTGATTTAAATATTAAAGGTTATGAAATAAGCAGACCTATAGGGCAAAATGCAAAGAAAAATCTTAAGTTTTTTGGTTATAAAGATGTTATAACAATTGGAAGCATGCACGATATAGAAGAAAAATTTGATGTTGCAATTGTAGATATTCCTTACGGACTATTTTCACCAACAACACTTAAAGACCAGTTGGATATTATAAAAACCGCTCGTAAAATTGCAAAAAAAATGATAATTATAACCTTTGAAGATATGGATAATCATATAATCTCACAAGGTTTTAAAATTATAGATAAATGTTGTGTAAAAAAAGGTAATTTTAAAAGGTATATAGAAATATGTAAATAGGCATAGTCAAATAAATAATAAGTCAGTATTCTTGCCTATTTGCCACGAATACTTCGTTGACAAAATCCATACATAGCCCACTATGCCTGGATTTTATCTCCTTGTCTCGTGACAAATATGTTTCGGATCTTTGACCTATTATTTCTTTTCATATGCCTAAAAGGCTAACTATGAAAGGAAGTTATTTTTATGAACATAGACATTATAATATCAGCAAGTGACATAAAAAAAGAAAAAATAGAGGGAAAAACAGTTGTAGTTATAGACGTTTTAAGAGCAACATCTGTTATGGTAACAGCTCTTAAAAATGGCTGTGAAAAAGTAATCCCTGTAAAAGAAGTTGATGAGGCTATAGAAATTGCAAAAAATGATAGAAGTAGATATATTTTAGGTGGAGAAAGAAATGCACTTAAAATAGAGGGATTTGATTATTCAAATTCACCGTTAGAATACACTAAAGATGTAATTGAAGGAAAGACTGTTATTATGACAACTACTAATGGAACACAGGCAATAAAAAATGCAGAGTGTGCAGAAAGAATAATAATAGCTTCAATGATTAACGGACAAGCTGTAGCTGATGAAATTGTAAAAGAGAACAAAGATGTAGTATTTATAAATGCAGGAACATATGGTCAATTTTCAATGGATGACTTTATAACAAGTGGATACATAATATCAAGAATAAAAGAAAAAATAAGTGTAAAACTAACAGATATAGCAACAACATCATTGTATATTTATGATAACAATAAAGATATAACATCTTTTGTAAAGGGAGCAACACACTATAAAAGAATACTAGAACTAGGATTGGAAGATGACTTAGAATATTGTTTATCTAAGGATATAACAGACATAGTTCCAGAGTACAAAAATGGAATTATAAAAGCATAAAAAGCCAATTGGAAAGTAAGAATTTTCAATTATAATGTAGTGTGATATAATTACCATGTAAATTATAATATTGTTAAAGAATGAAAGGTGTGAACTAAATAAATGAAATTATTTATAGATACAGCTATAACAGAAGAAATAAAAAGAGCTAATGATATGGGTATAATATGTGGTGTTACAACTAACCCATCTTTAATAGCTAAGTCAGGAAGAGATTTTAAAGAAGTTATAAAAGAAATAACATCAATAGTTGATGGTCCTATAAGTGCAGAAGTTATAAGCTTAGAATGTGAAGGAATGGTTAGCGAAGCATTAGAGCTTGTTAAAATTCACAAAAACATAGTTATAAAACTTCCAATGACAGAGGAAGGATTAAAAGCAACTAAAGTTTTAAGTGCAAAAGGAATAAAAACAAATGTAACTTTAATATTCTCAGCAGCACAAGCTTTACTTGCAGCTAGAGCTGGCGCAACTTATGTAAGTCCATTCTTAGGAAGATTAGATGATATCGGAATGGAAGGAATGAACTTAATAGAAGAAATCGTTGATATTTTCGATATACACGGAATAGAAACAGAAATAATAGCAGCAAGTGTAAGAAATCCTATCCATGCAACAAAAGCAGCTAGATTAGGAGCTCACATTGCTACAGTTCCACTAAATGTATTATTACAAATGACAAAACACCCATTAACAGATGCAGGAATAGAAAAATTCCTAAAAGATTGGGAAACAGTACCTAAAAAATAATTAATAAGGATGATTATTTATTTAATTATGCCTAAGCACCCCTAGAAAGAAATTTCTAGGGGTTTTTTATGGGAGGATTATTATTTATTTTTTACGCTTTTTAAGTAATAATATTTCATAAAAAACTGTGTAAGATGTAAATAACATTATAAAAGAAATTTCCTCTCTTTGATTCATATTATATGTTGCAAGAACTATTAGGAGAGGGAAAAAAATAAAAATTTGAAGGAACCTAAGTGTTTGAATCTTTTTCAAAGTACCACTCCTAACTTCCAAATATTAGTATATTAATATTTTTTCATTAATATGAGT
Organism: Clostridium sp. ATCC 25772; assembly: GCF_001573875.1. NCBI lineage: Bacteria > Bacillati > Bacillota > Clostridia > Eubacteriales > Clostridiaceae > Clostridium > Clostridium sp. ATCC 25772. The sequence continues at coordinate 2,999 of NZ_LFRG01000043.1, read as the reverse complement.
AAATGTAAATAAGTTTATTTCTACAGTTTTTTTATGAAATAATAAATACTGTCGAAGAATAACTTATACAAAGTTATAGATGTTAATTTAAGATAATTTAAGATTTATATAATTAAATTTAGACTATTTTTTTATAATAAAAAGGGAATTTATGGGAAAAAATTTATACAATAAAAAAAGATAAACCTATAATTTAAGGTTTATCTTTTTGTTTATATATTATAAAAGATTGACTAATTTAATTAAGATAATAATCCTGCAATTGTAGCAGTCATAAATGCTGATAAAGAACCAGCAAGTACAGCTCTTAAACCAAGTTTTGCAACATCTTTTCTCTTCTCAGGAGCAAGACTTCCTATAGAACCTATTTGTATAGCTATAGAACTGAAGTTTGCAAATCCGCAAAGAGCATAAGTTAAGATTATAACTGTTTTTGGTGAAAGTGCATTACTAGCTATTAATGGTGAAAGGTTACTATAAGCAACGAATTCGTTTAAAACAACCTTTTGTCCTAAAAGATTTCCAGCAACGCTGATATCTTGACCAGGAACTCCCATTAAGTATGCTATAGGAGCAAATAATTTACCAAAAATCCAGTTTAAGCTTAAGAAGTCAGCACCAAAAATACCGCCTACAAGTCCTAAAATATAGTTTAAAAGAGCAATTAAAGCAACGAATGCAATTAAAAGTCCACCAACGTTTATAGCAATTTGAATACCTTCCATTGCTCCGTTAGATGCAGCTTCAATTACGTTTGTAGCTGTTTTTTCATCTTTTAACTCAACAGAACCTTTAGTTACAGGTTCCTCAGTTTCTGGAATTAAAATCTTAGCCATTACAAGTCCTGCTGGAGCAGCCATAACACTTGCAGCAAGTAAGTGACTAGCACTAACTCCCATTGCAACATATCCAGCCATAACACTACCAGCAACAGTAGCCATTCCACCAACCATTACGGCAAATAACTCAGATTTAGTCATTTTGCTTAAGTAAGGTTTTACTATAAGTGGAGCTTCATTTTGACTTAAGAAAATATTTGAAACAGCAGAAATAGTTTCTGCACCACTAGTTCCTAAAAGTTTAGCAAGTCCTTTAGCAAATACTGAAATTATGATTTGCATTATACCTAAATGATATAAAATAGCCATAAGGGCAGAAAAGAATATTATTGTAGGTAATACTTGAAATGCAAATATAAAACCAAAAGATTGAGTATCTAGTAGATTTCCAAATAGGAAAGTACTTCCCTCAACAGTAAAGGCTAAAAGTTTATCAATTATCTTACTAAGAAATCCGAAAAAACTTTGTCCTAGTGGAATTTTTAGCACTAGTAAGGCAAAAATTCCTTGTAGTGATAAACCAATTCCTACAAGTTTCCAATCGATTTTCTTTCTATTCGATGAAAACAGGTAGGCAATTAGTAAAAATGAAATTATTCCTAAAATACCTATAAATTTATCCATATTCACTATTCTCCATTATTTATATTCAATTTTTATTGAACATCTCTGCAGAGATATATTAAAAACCTATTATAATATAAAATAAAATTATACATTTTTCAACAAAATATTTATGGTAATATAAATATAGCATGCCCTAAAACATTTGAATTAATCATTGTAAATGGCTAAAGTATAAGCTTTATTATGAAAAATAGGAAAATTTGATAAAAGAGAAGTTTAAAACTTTGCACAATTTTTAAAATTTAATTTAATTTTAAAAATTAGAAAAGTTAAAATGTTACAACGTATTTTAAAATATGCAAAAGTAAAGCTTCTAAGTAAGCAATTCACCAAAATTTCAACTCCATCAGAAATGGAACTTTGATAGTTAAAAGTTAAGAGTGAATAGTTAACAGTTATGGTTATTACTAGTCACTTAGTTCCTAGTAATACTAAACGTATTTTAAAACTTAGTTCTGCTAACAAAATCTAATTAAGCAATTCACCAAAATTTCAACTCCATCACAAATGGGACTTTTCTAGTTAAGAGTTAAGAATGAATAGTTAATAGTTGCGGTTATTACTACTTACTTCGCTCCTAGTAATTCTAAACGTAATTTTAAAAATCATTTTCAGAAAGTGGTTGCCACTTTCATCCTGAACTCTTGACTCTTAACTATATTAAGGGACTGGCTAACTTTTTTATTTATAATAACTAAATTTAAACAGCTGATTTTTATCTTATGGAGCTACATTAATCGTGCCTGTCCCATTTGTTATGGCTGTGAACTTTGAATTTAGCGTTGGTTAGTTTAGTCTCTCAAACTTAGAATTTACTCCCCTAAATTAAAAAGAAACTGGTGCTACAGTTTCAACCAACATTGTCAATTGTCCTTTGTCCATTGTCAATTTTTAAAAATTCCTCACCTCAACTAAGCAAGCAATTATCCAAAGTTCTGGCTCCATCACAAATGGGACTTTTCTAGTTAAGAGTTAAGAATGAATAGTTAATAGTTGCGGTTATTACTAGTCACTTTGTTCTTAGTAATTCTAAACGTAATTTTATATAAATTTGCAAAGCAAATTATATTTATAGATTTAAAAGAAAGTGGTTACCACTTTCCTCCTAAACTCTTAATTCATAATCCTTAATCCTTAATTTTTTATTTTATTTCCATAACAAAATAAGCAAAGAACCAGTACCTAACTGATACGCTGCTTTGCAGCTCAAGTACTGGTTCTTTGTTTGGTAGTTTATTTTATCTAGCCTTTTTATTGAGTACTAGAGTTTTTTATGGTGGTACAACTAAATGAACCTGTCCTTCTTGTTACGGCTGCGAACCTTGAATATATCTTCAGTTAGTTTAATCTCCCAAACTCAAATTTTACTCCTTCTAATTCAAAAGAAACTGGCAGTCCAGTTTTATCCTGAACTATTAATTATTAACTAACTAAACTCCAGTTTCCTCCATCATTGTCGGATTGGCCCCCTCAAAGTGGACTCTAAATGCTAATTACTAGCTTATTCTTAAAATTACTATTTGTTAAATTATA
>NZ_LFRG01000042.1:0-31744 GCF_001573875.1 Clostridium sp. ATCC 25772 | reverse complement strand
AAAAATAAACTTTTTTCGTTAGCTTATGCTAAAAATTACCTAGTATAATTTTAATTCTGAACTTGGAACCCTATAGTGGTTAGCTGAAAAAATTAATTTCATAATTAAGAGTATATTATTTTAATCTAATACTTTCAGCTTTCCATTCTTATAAAATTAATATTGGAGGTAAAAATGTGATAAATATTGATAATGTATTCTTTGCTTATCCAACAGAGAAAAATCACAATATAAAGAATATAGATATAAAAATTAATCATGGAGAATGTGTTTTATTATGTGGTAAAAGTGGATGTGGTAAAACCACAGTAACAAAACTTGTAAATGGATTAATACCACATTTTATAAATGGAGATTTAAAAGGAAATGTTCATGTTAATAATATGAATGTAAAAGAGACAGAAATGTATAAATTGTCTTTAAAAATTGGTTCAGTATTTCAAAATCCTAAATCACAATTCTTTAATATTGATTCTGATAGTGAACTTGCTTTTGGACTTGAAAATCAAGGGTTGGAGCCTAAATATATGCGAGATAGAATTAATAAGGTAGTTAAAGAACTTAATATAAAAAAACTTTTAAAAAGAAATATTTTTAAAATGTCTGGAGGTGAAAAACAAATACTCGCATTTTCTTCTGTTCATGCAATGAATCCAGATATATATGTTCTAGATGAACCATCTGCTAATTTAGATGCTAATAAAATAAAGTTATTAAAAGAATTACTTATAAAAATTAAAAACCAAGGAAAAACAATATTAATAACTGAGCATAGAATTTATTATCTAGCTGATATTATTGACAAAATTGTGTTTATAGATGATGGAGAGATAAAAAGTCAACTAACAAGAGAAGAATTTTTAAATTTAGAAGATAGCACTCGTAGAAATATGGGATTACGAACATTAAAGATACCTGAAATTGAAGAAAAATTCCATATTGTAGAAGATAAAAAATCACATGAAGCAGAACTTGTTATAGAAAATCTTTCATGTAATTATGGGAAAAAAGAAGTTTTTAAAGATATATCATTTTCTGCATCTGCAGGAGATATTATAGGTATTCTTGGAGAAAATGGTGCAGGTAAGACAACTTTAATGAGATGTTTGGCAGGGCTTATAAAAGAAAAAAGTGGAAATGTATTTATTGATGGAGAAAAATTAAATTATAAGCAAAGACTAGATTATCACTATATGATTATGCAAGATGTAACCCATCAGCTTTTTGCCGAAAGTGTAATTGAAGAATTTACTTTAACAAATGAAAATATACCAAAAGAAAAAATATTATCTATATTAGAGGAATTTAATCTTGATAAATTTAAGGGTAAACATCCAATGTCATTGTCAGGAGGTCAAAAACAAAGACTTGCAATAGCAGTTGGAGCATTAGCTAATAAAAGAATACTAATATTTGATGAACCTACAAGTGGACTAGATTATATACATATGTATAAGGTAAGTAATATTATAAAAAAACTTAGCAAAGAAAATCATATTATATTTATTGTTACACATGATAAAGAACTTTTTGAAATAACTTGTAATAAAGGTTTAAAGTTGGAAAATGGCAGAAAAGTAAAAGAATTTTTAGTAAAATAAAACTCATTTATTGTTTTAGAAAGGAAGTAAAAAAATTGGAGGCTAAAAAAAAAGAAGGATTAGCAAGACTCTTTGAAATTGCCAGTGAAAAAAAGAAGTTTCTTATTATATCTGGAGTGGTATCAATTATAAGCGCCTTTTTTCTATTATTTCCATATTTAATGGTGTATAAAATTATGGAAGAACTTTTAAAAAACGCTTCTAGTATATCAAATATAAATGGAAGTAGTTTGATGAATTGGGCAATTTATGGCAACATAGCAATGATTATAGGATACATTTTATTGTATGTAGGTGCAATGATAGCTCATATAGTTGCTTATAACATTATATATAAAATAAGAATAAAACTTTCAGAACATATGGGTAAACTTCCAATGGGATATTTTAATAAAAATTCTATTGGGAAAATAAAAAGTGTAATAGAATATGATGTGGAAAAAATAGAACTTTTTATTGCACATCAACTTCCAGATTTAGTTAGTACTGTTGTAATGATTATAATAATTTTTATATCTATGTTATATTTAAATTTTTGGTATGGATTAGCTTCTATCATACCAATAGTTGTGGGATATTCTTTGCAATACTCTATGTTATGTGGGGAGAAAGCAAAAGCTGGATTAAAAGAATATTTTGATGCATTAGAAAACATTAATACATCAGCTATACAGTACGTTAGAGGGATGCCATCTATAAAAATATTTGGACAAACTATTCACTCCTTTCGTGAATTTTATAATGATATGATTGCATATCGTAATTTTAGTATACAATATGCAAAAAATTATGAGAAAAGTTATGTTTTATTTAATACAATTATTGCGTCTTTATTTACATTTATAGTTCCAGTTGGATTGTTATTTATAAGTAAAGAACCAAGTAATTTAGCATTATCAATAACATTTATTTTCTTTCTTATTCTATCAATGGGTATTTCTTCACCAATTTTAAAATTAAATGCATTAGCTACAACAGTAAATAGAATATCAGAGGGATTAAATAGAATAGATAGGATTATGGAAGAAGAACCTATTAAAATTTCAGAAGATGTTAAAATACCATCTGAATTTGATATAAAATTTAATGATGTGTCATTTGCATATAATAAAGATGGACAAGAGGTTTTAAAAAAAATTAAATTTACTGCATGTCAAGGAGAAATTACTGCTTTAGTAGGTCCATCAGGATCAGGAAAATCTACTATAGCTCAATTAATACCTAGATTTTGGGATGTGAATAATGGAAGCATAACTATTGGAGATATAGATATAAAAAGTATTGAAAATAAAAAACTTATGGATATTATATCTTTTGTTTTTCAAGAAAATTTTTTATTAACAGATACAATTTTTAATAACATTTTAATTGGTAGTCCAAATGCACAAAAAAAGGAGGTTATTGATGCTGCAAAAGCTGCAAGATGCCATGAATTTATAAAAGCTCTTCCTAATGGATATGACACTTATGTAGGAAATAAAGGTACGTATTTATCAGGTGGGGAAAAACAAAGAATATCTGTAGCAAGAGCTATATTAAAAAATGCACCAATTTTAATATTAGATGAAGCAACAGCATTTGCAGACCCGGAAAATGAATATGAAATGCAATTAGCTTTGCAAAAACTTATAAAAAATAAAACTGTATTAGTTATAGCTCATAGATTAACTACAATTGTAGATGCAAATAAAATAATTGTTATAGAAAATGGGGAAATATCAGAGCTAGGGACTCATAATAGTCTTATAGCTAATAATGGTTTATATAAGAAAATGTGGGAAGCGTATAATGCATCTTTAAATTGGAAAGTTGATAGTAGGTTTATTAAGGAGGTAAAAAAAGAGTAATGAAACTTTTATATACCATTACTGCAGGAAATCCTAAGAATATGATTAAACCTGTTTTGTGGGAAGTAGCTACTGAAATAATCAATATGATTCCTTTTGCTTGTATAACAATAATTATAAACATAATATATGAGTATCATGCTAAGGAAAGACAAGAATTGAATTTTAATATACTTTGGATAGCCTTTTCTATAATGATAATATTCTTTCTTATTATATTTCTCTGTAAAAGAAAGTCATATAGAGCTATTGTAAGTTCTGCATATGAGACTTCAACACAAGGACGTATAAAAATTGCTGAGCATTTAAGAAGACTTCCTCTTGGATTTTTAATGAGTAAAGATTCAGCAGAGTTAGGAAGTATGATAATGAATGATATTACTTTAATAGAGGAAGCATCAAGTGATATATTGCCACAACTTATAGGTGGCATAATTGTACCAATAATTGCTTTAGTTGGAATGGCATTTGTTGATTGGAGATTATCTTTATCAATGTTTTTAGGATTTCCAATATCAATTCTTATAATAGTAGCTATTTCAAACTTTCAACGTAACTTAGCAACAAAACATTCTATGGCAAAGCTTGAACAATCAAATTGTATTGAAGAGTATCTTGCTGGAATAAAAGTTATTAAAGCTTATAATTTAACCGGTAAAAATTTTTCGAAATTAAATCAAGCTTTTTATAATTTTATGAAAATGAGTATTAAACAAGAAGGACTAGTAGGCCCATTTTTCTTAGTAGCAGTGTCCTTTATTAAATCTGGTTTATCTTTTATTACAATTTCAGGTGTTTATTTAATTTTAAATAAAAGCTTAACTATACCAATTTTTGCTTTGTTCTTATTGATAGGAACTCGTATTTTTGATCCATTGTCAGCTGTTATTACAAAACTTCCAGAGCTTAAATATGACATGATTGCAGGTGAACGTATTATTCATTTGCTAAATCAGCCTAAGATGACAGGAGAAGGTAGTCCTAATAATAAACACAATATAAAATTTAACAATGTTACATTTGGTTATAAAAAAAATATGGTTTTAAATAATATTAATACTGAAATAAAAGAAGGAGAATTAACTGCTATAGTTGGTCCATCTGGAAGTGGAAAAAGTACAATGCTTAGACTTATAGCAAGATTTTATGACCCTAATGATGGAATGATTACTTTTGGAAATAAAAATTTATGTGAAATAAATCCGGAAAAGTTAATGAATAAAATTTCCATGGTATTTCAAGATGTATATTTATTTGAAGACACAATAGGAAATAATATTCGTTACGGAAAAAATAATGCAACACAGCAAGAAATAGAAAAGGCAGCAAAAAAAGCTTGTTGCCATGATTTTATAGTTAAACTTCCAAAGGGATATAATACTATAGTTGGAGAAGGGGGCTCTACTTTGTCAGGTGGAGAAAAACAACGTATTTCAATAGCACGCGCTATTTTAAAGGATGCACCACTAGTTTTACTTGATGAGGCAACATCATCCCTTGATCCAGAGAATGAATTAGATGTTCAAAGGGCTATTAATGAATTGATAAAAAATAGAACTATAATTATGATTGCTCATAAGTTAAGAACTGTAGTTAATGCAGATAAAATCATTGTTATAGATAATGGAGAAATAGTTGAAGAAGGTAACCATGAATATCTTATAAAAAAACATGGTCTTTATTTTAAATTATGGAATTTACAAATGAAAACAAGAGGATGGAAAATAACTTCATAATAAATCCTTATAAAAAATATATATCATTTTTCAGGAGGATAAAATATGATTAAAAGTTACGGATTATGTGAAAAAAGAGGGGATATTAAACAAATTTTTTTAGAACAACTAACACTTTATGACCATCTAGAATTGGCTATAAAAAAGTACAAAAGTAAAATTGCACTTGTAGAGAAAAGTAGAAAATTAACTTATATAGAACTTTATAAAGAGACAAGTAGGGTTTCAGGAGGATTTTTGAGACTTGGAATAAAAAATGGTGATAAAGTATTAATTCAACTTCCTAATTGCATAGATTTTGTTATAGTTTCGTTTGCACTGTTTAAAATAGGTGCTTTACCAATTTTTGTTTTGCCTAGTTATAGAGAAAATGAAATTGATGAAATTATTAAAAAAACTAAACCTAGTGCAATGGTTATTAATGACAGTTATTTAGGATTCAATTATAAAAACATGGCAATTAATCTAAAGAAAAAACATAAAAGTATAAATTGGATAATAAACGTGGACAAAGATGATGAAAATCCATGTATAAAAGATTTTAAAGAATCAAATGTAAAATATGAAAAGCCATTATATAATGATACTGCTTTTTTAATTTTATCTGGTGGAACAACCAGTCTTCCTAAAATAATTCCAATAACACATAATGCTTGTGCTTATTATGCAAAGGAATGTGCAATAAATTCTAAAGTAAATGAAAAAAGCACATATTTAGCTATTTTGCCAATAGCACATAAATTTGCACTAAGTATGCCTGGAGTTATTGGAACATTAATATTAGGTGGAAAAGTTGTAATGTGTGAATCAGGAAGTTGTGAAGAGGTTTTTCCAATAATTGAAAATGAAAAAGTAACAATAACATCATTAGTACCATCTTTAATAAATTTATGGCTGGAAGTTTTAGAGTGGGACAAAAAGCATGATATATCAAGTTTAAAAGTTCTACAAGTGGGAGGAGCTATGTTAAGTAGTAATACTGCAAAAGAGATAGTAAAGAATATGCAGTGTAATCTTCAGCAAGTGTATGGAACTTCAGAAGGAGTTATATGTTTTACAGATTTAGATGATGATTATAACGTTTTATATAATAGTCAAGGTAAGCCTATTTCTAGATTTGATGAAATAAAAATTATTGATGAAAATAGCAATATTATATCAAATGGAGAGTATGGCGAACTTTTAGTAAAAGGACCATACACTATAAAAAGTTATTATGAAAAAGACGTAAGTAAGGATAATTATTTTACTGAGGATGGTTTTTATCGCACTGGAGATAAGGCAAGAATAGTATTTAATAATAAAATACAAATAGTAGGACGTCTTAAAGAACAAATTAATAGAGCAGGAGAAAAAATAATGCCCTCTGAGATAGAAAATTTATTATGTAAACATAATAATATTAAAAGTTCTGCTGTAATAGCTATTGAAGATGAAGTGTTAGGTGAACGAAGTTGTGCATTTATAATTTCAGATAATGTAAATTTAAAAAAGGCTGATATTACAAAATTTTTTATAGATATGGGAGTTGCTTCAAATAAAATACCAGATCAAATGGAATTTGTAGACTATTTTCCACTTACAGGGGTTGGAAAAATTAATAAAAAAGAGCTTAAAAAATGGATTTTAAAATAGATTAATTTATAGATTAATTTAATGAATTTATAAGAAAAATAAATATATAAAGAGGTATAATGCTATTGCATTATCAATTGATAATTATTATTGATAAAAGATATATTATATAGTTATCAATTTAGTATAAATTATTTTATAAGGGAGTGATTAAACTGGATAAAATAAATAACAAACAAATATTATTTAACTATGAAGATATGAAAGATAAAATTAAAAATATATTATCAATAAAAGGTGATATAGAAGATAATCGTAATTTACTTGAGTTAGGATTAAATTCACTTCAAATAATGAGATTAGTAAATCAATGGCGTCGTGAAGGAATAGATATTACATTTTCAAAACTTATTTCATCGCCATATTTGAATCAGTGGTGGGGACTAATAAAAGAGCAAATGAAAGTAGAATGTAAAAATATTAATGAAGATAAAAAATCCAATATAGATGAAGATAATTTAGAGTTTATAAAATCATTTCCATTAACTGATGTGCAGTATGCATATTGGGTAGGAAGAAATGAAAGTCAACCGCTTGGTGGAGTTGGATGTCATGCTTATTTTGAAATAGATTGTAATGATATTATGCCAGATAAACTACAGAAAGCATGGATTAGATTGTTATACCATCATCCTATGCTTAGGGCAAGATTTTTAGAAAATGGAGAACAAGAAATATTAAAAAATCCATATTCAAAAGAAATAGTAATTAATAATTTCAAAGATGAATCTTTAGAAAATATAGAAAAATATTTAGAAAATATTAGGGAAAAGTTATCTCATAGAGTGTTGGATGTTAAAAATGGACAAGTTTGTGGATTAGAAGTTAGCTTATTACCAGATAATAAAACAAGGATACATTTTGACATAGATTTATTAGTTGCAGATATGCAAAGTCTTCAAGTAATTTTTAGAGATTTAGCATTAATTTATGACGGAGTGAAAGAGCTTTCTGCACCGATTGATTGGAGTTTTGGAAAGTACTTAAAAAGAAATCAACAAAGGTTATTAGAAGAAAAGAAAAAAGCTAAAAATTATTGGGAGAATAATTTAAATATCTTACCTAAAGGACCTACAATACCGTTAGAAGAAATACCAGAAAATATAATAAAACCTGTATTTAAAAGAAGAAAATACTTTTTAAATAATTCTCAGTGGGAATCACTTAAAAGCAAAGCAGCAGCAAATCAGGTTACACCAGCTATGGTATTGTTAGCAGCATATTCAGAAATATTAGACAAATGGAGTGAAAATTCTAAATTTTTAATAAATATGCCGTTGTTTGACCGTGAAACTAGCGAACAAGGAATAGAAGATGTTATAGCAGATTTTACAAATGTATTATTATTACCAATAGATTGTAATAATATAAAGCCATTTTTGCAAAGGATAAAAGATATTCAGAAAAATTTTCATAAAACTGTAGAGTATTCATCATATTCAGGAATAGACATATTAAGAGATATGGGAAGATTATATCCTGGAGAAGGAAGTTTTGCGCCAGTAGTATTTTCATGTAATTATGGGACTCCACTTATTAGTGAAAAATTTGAAAAAGTTTTAGGAAAGCTTTCATATATGATTTCTCAAACACCTCAAGTGTGGCTAGATTTTCAAGTTTATGAGATTAATAATGGGTTATTACTTGCATGGGATAGTGTAGATAAACTTTTCCCAGAAGGTTTAATTGATGATATGTTTAATAAATTTAAAGAATTAATTAATTGGATAGTTAATGAAGAAAGTTGGAGTGAAGTTCCTGAAAGTCTTTATAGTATTAGAGAATTAAAGAGTTATGACGTAGAAAATGATAAACTTTCATTTAAATATAAAAAATGTTTACATACGTCGTTTTTCGAAATTGCAAAAAAAACCCCTAATAAAATAGCAGTTATAGACGGAGTATTGGGAATTAAAGTTTCATATGAAGAATTAGCAAAAGATGCATTGAAAATAGCTACAATGCTTGAGAAAAATGGAATTAGTAATAAAGATTTAGTTGCAGTAACTTTGCCAAGAGGAATAGATCAAATAAAAGCAGTTTTAGGTATATTAGCTGTAGGTGCATGTTATGTGCCTATTAGTGAAAAACAACCATATTTACGTAGAAATGCAATTTATAAAAAAGCTAATATAAGTTTTACCATTACTAATGAAGAGTTATATGAAAATATAAAATGGCCAACAACTAATAAAATTTTAAAAATTGAAAATTCTAAAGAAATGGAGTTATTTATAGAATTTAAAAAAGTTTCTTCAGATAGTTTAGCATATATAATTTTCACATCTGGATCTACTGGAGAACCTAAAGGTGTTGAAATTTCACATTGCGCAGCAGTAAATACAATAATTGATATTAATAAACGTTATAATGTTTGCAATGAAGATATAGTGTTAGCTCTTTCATCCTTAGATTTTGATTTATCAGTGTATGATATATTCGGCATATTATCTATTGGTGGAACAGTAGTTACTATTACAGAAGATAATTATAGAGATGCTGCAAGTTGGGTAGAAATAGTACAAAAATATGATGTTACCATATGGAATTCAGTGCCAATATTATTAGATATGTTCTTATTAATGGCTGAAAGTAAAAAAGTAAAAATGCCATCAATAAGAGTAGCTATGCTATCTGGAGATTGGATTGGACTTGACTTACCTTCAAGATTATATAATATATCAGAAAATGCACAAATGGTAGCTATGGGTGGAGCTACAGAGGCATCTATTTGGTCAAATTATTTTAATGTAACTTTGCCACTAGATTCTAAGTGGAAATCAATTCCTTATGGACAACCCTTAACTAATCAAATTTATAGAGTTGTAGATAGAAAAGGAAGAGATTGTCCTAATTGGGTTTCAGGAGAATTATGGATTGGTGGAGTTGGAGTTGCTAGGGGATATGCAGGTGATGACGAACTTACAAAAGAGCGTTTTGTAGAGTGGAATAATAATAGATGGTATTTAACAGGAGATATAGGTAGATATTGGAGTGATGGGAATATTGAGTTCCTAGGTAGAAAAGATTTTCAAGTCAAAGTTAGAGGACATCGTATTGAACTTGGGGACATAGAAACTGCAATAAAAAAATATCCTAATGTGCAAGATGCTGTAGTTATTACAATAGATGATTCATATAAAAATAAGCATTTAGTTGGATATGTAATATCTAAAAATAAATATGAAGATTATAATGCAGATGATTTTAATAGTATTGAAGAAAATATAAAGATTTTTTTACATGACATATTACCAGATTATATGATTCCTACTAGATTTGTATTATTAAAAGAGCTACCACTTAATATTAATGGAAAATTAGATAGAAAATTATTGCCATTACCTAGTGTTGAAAAAAATGAAAAATCAGAGAAGCATTTTATGAAACCAAAAACAAAAACAGAATTGTTATTATCTAAAATTTGGTGTGAAATTCTTAATATAAATGAAATAAATATAAATGATAATTATTTCATTTTAGGTGGCGATTCATTAATGGCAACAAAATTGAGCACAAAAATACAAAAGGAGTTTGGTGTTAATTTATCTTTAGAGATGATATTTAAAAATCCTGTGTTTATTGATGAAGTAGATTGTATTGATAGCTTATTAAAGAATAGCAATGAAATTATAAAAAAAGATGTTCAATTACCAAAAGTAAATCAAGATTTAAAAAATTTATATAAACCATTTCCATTAACAGATATACAAAAGGCATATTGGATAGGAAGAAGTGGAGCATATTCTTTAGGAAAGGTTGCAACTCATTATTACTTTGAATTTGAAGGTGAAAACTTAGATGTATCTAGGATAAATAATATTTGGGAAAAAATCATAAAACGTCATGATATGATGAGAGCAATAATACTTCCTGATGGGGAAAATCAGCAAATATATAAAGACGTTCCAAGCTATAAGATAAAAGTCTATGATTTAAATTCAAAAAGCCTTATAGATGCAGAAAAGACATTAAAAGATGTCCGTATAGAAATGTCTCATCAAAAATTTATAACAGACAAATGGCCATTATTTGATGTACGAGCATCCTGTTTTGATAAAGGAAAAGTAAGGCTTCATTTTAGTTTTGATAATATAATTTTTGATGGTTGGAGCATATTTCATATTTTAAATGAAATGGCTGATGTTTATTTTAACCCAGAGAAACCTTTATCAAAATTAGACTTTTCTTTTAGAGATTATGTACTAGCTACTGAAAAAATAAAAAATAGTGAATTATATAAACGAGATAAAGAGTATTGGTTTAATAAGATAAAAGATTTACCAATGGCTCCAGAGCTACCGTTAGCTAAGAATCCAGACCAATTAGACAATCATCAATTTACACATTATGAGAAAATAATAGACAAAAATAATTGGACTAAATTTAAAAAAGATATTACAGAGTTTGGATTAACACCATCAGCAGTGTTACTTGCAATATATGTAGAGGTTATAGGAGCATGGAGTAGACATCAAAAGTTTACTATCAACTTAACAAGATTTAATAGAATGCCAATACATCCCAAAATAAATGAAATTGTAGGAGATTTCACATCGTTAACATTACTTGCTATAGACAATTCTTTAAAAGATACCTTTATTGAAAGGTGTAAAAATATACAACAAAAATTATGGCAAGATATAGATCACTCATATGTAAGTGGCGTTGATGTGCAAAGAGAACTTGCAAAGATTAATGGTAAGAATCAAGGTATGGTTATGCCAGTGGTATTTACAAGTGCAATAGGATATGAAAACAAAAATTCTAAAGAAATTAGTAGATCTTTATTAGGAAAAAGAATATATAGTATTTCACAAACACCTCAAGTTTGGATAGATAATCAAGTTATAGAAGAAAATAAAGAGCTTATATTAACTTGGGACGTAGTAAAAGAACTGTTCCCAGAGGGATTAACAGATGACATGTTTGAAGCTTATTCTAAAACTATTGATAAAGTTATAAATGATATAAAAGTATGGAAGAAAAAGTCTAGAAATATTATCTCTATTCCTAATATTGAAAAAAGAATAGAGGCAAATAGCACTAAAAGACCAATATGTTATGAAACACTTAATAGTTTATTTGAAAAGAAAGCTTTACAATATCCTAATAACATTGCAATATCATCAACAAATTATAAATTGACTTATAAAGAATTGTTAAAGAAGGTTACTAATGTTAGTAATGTTTTAATAGACAAAGGAGTAAAACCTAACAATTTAGTAGCAGTTATTATGGAAAAGGGATGGGAACAAGTTGTAGCTGTTTTGGGAATAATAAAAGCAGGAGCGGCATATTTGCCAATTGATCCTAATAATCCTAAAGATAGACTTGAAATGTTACTAAATGAGGGAGAGATAAAGTTTGTTTTAACTCAAGGCAGTATAAAAGATAAATTAATTTTACCAACAAAATTTGAATTGTTAGAAATAAATAATATTGCTAATAAAGAAAGTAGTCATATATCACAGGATGTAATTGTAAATCCTAAGGATTTAGCATATGTTATTTACACATCAGGTTCTACAGGGGTTCCTAAAGGTGTAATGATAGACCATATTGGTGCTGTAAATACTATTCTTGATATTAATAAAAGCTTTTTAGTAGGACCAGAAGATAGTGTAATAGCACTTTCTAACTTAAATTTTGATTTATCTGTGTATGATATTTTTGGAACACTTGCTGCTGGGGCCACAATAGTATTTCCAGATAGTGATTCTATTAAAGATCCTTCTCATTGGCTAGAGTTATTAGAAAAATATAATATTACAATTTGGAATACAGTACCGATGTTTATGCAAATGTTTATGGAATATTTAAGTAATGAAACAAGAGATTTACCACAGTCACTTAGATTAGTTCTATTAAGTGGGGATTGGATTCCACTTGAATTGTCGGATAAAATAAAATTTCATTTTAAAAATACTGAAGTTATTGGACTTGGTGGAGCTACTGAGGCATCGATTTGGTCTAATATATATAAAATTGATAAAATAAATGCAAATTGGAAGAGTATTCCTTACGGTAAACCAATGGTTAATCAACATTATTATATATTAAATGAATTAATGGAAGAATGTCCAAACTGGGTTCCTGGTAGGCTGTATATTGGTGGTATTGGCGTTGCTAAGGGTTATTGGAAAAATGAAAAGAAAACATCAGAAAGATTTATATTATATCCTAAAACTGGAGAGAAGACATATTATACCGGCGATTTAGGAAGATATTGGCCAGATGGAAATATAGAGTTCCTTGGTAGAGAGGATTCTCAAATAAAATTAAATGGATATAGAATTGAACTTGGTGAAATTGAAAGTACAATAAAACTTAACAAAGATATAAAGGATGCTGTAGTTATTGTAGATGAAAAGAATAATGAAGAACGTAATTTAATAAGTTATATAGTTCCTAAAAATAAAGAGTTATCAATTTGTTTTGAAAATGTAGAATCTGATAAAAAGCATAGTGATAAATGCTTACAGCATATAAAAATGTCTATAGAAGAGGCAATGAATAACCTATCAAATGATGTAAATTTAAGTAAAATAGTATTATTTAATAATTGTCTAGATCATATTAGTATTAAGGCCATGTGTGATACTTTTAGCAATATAGGTATTTTTAGCTGTGATGCTAAAGGGGAATACACCATAGAAGATATAATTAAAAAATATAAAGTGGATAACCGCTTTAAAACATTAATAACTCATTGGTTAGACACTTTTGTTAAAGAAGGCATTCTACAAAAAGACTGCAAAGGAAAATATTTTAATTTATATCCTATAGGAGATTACAAGAAAAATACTGAGATGATTAATCAGTTAAATTCATACCCAGATTTAAAAGAAAAAATAGTTTTAGTAGATATGAAAATGCACAAAGATATAAATACTAATATTTCTATATTAAAAGGTGAAAAAGATTCACGTGAAGTAGTTATTGACAATAGTTTATGTTTAACTCCTAATAAATTAGAAAAATATAATATAGGAGGAGACTATTATAAGGGGTTGTTATGTAAAGCTCTAAAAACTTTTATAAACTCATACAATAATAAAATAAATGTTTTAGAAATAGGTGGAAGAATGGGTAATATTCTATCATTAATAAAAGAGTGTTTGCCTAAGGAAAACTGTGAGTATATATACACAGATGAATCATCTTATTTTTTAGAAAAAGTAAAAAATGAGCATAAAGGGTCCAAAATAATAGATTTTAAACTATTAAATGTTAATAAATCTCCTTTAAATCAAGGTTATGAATATCATAAATACAATATTATAGTTGCTAATAATTCTATACATCGCTCAAAAAATATTGTGAAAACTTTAAGATTTTTAAAAGATATGCTAGCACCTGGAGGTATATTACTCATTGTAGAAGCTACTGAAAATAGAAAAATTCAATTAAATACAGTAGCTCTTTTAGAAAATGGGTTTTCTAATATAGAAGATATAAGAAAAGAAAACAAGCTTCCATTATTATCTAATAAGCAATGGATAGATATATTAAAATCACAAGGGTTTTCAAATATAGATTTTTCTTCATTATATAATAAAATTTCTAAAATTTTTGGACAAAACTTAATTATTGCAGAAGGTCCTAAAACTGTTAAAAAGTTTAAATCAGATGCACTTTCTAATTTCATGAAAGAAAAATTACCAAATTATATGTTGCCTAAAAAATACTTTTTATTAGATGAAATACCTCTTTCAAAAAATGGAAAGGTAGATAGAAAAACATTAGAAGGATTCAGTCAAAATTATGATAAAAATTATAAAAAATCTAATGTTGTACCTTTTACAGACATTCAAATTAAAATAGCTGATTCATGGAAAGATATACTTCATAATAATGAAATTAGTGTAGAAGATAACTTTTTTAAACTAGGAGGAGATTCATTACAAGCAATTCAGTGTGTAAATATATTAAAGGATAAATATAATATTAAGTTATCTTTAAAAAGTTTCTTTGAAGCATCTAATATATACGATTTAGAAAAACTTATAGAAAATAAATCAATAGAAACAAATTTAACTGAAACCTTTGTAGAAGGTGAAATATAGGATGTGATAATAGATTGGATAAGAAAATTATTGGAATTTTAGGAGCTACAGGAGTAGTTGGTATAGGTGCTGTTAAAACTATTTTAAAATTAAATAAATATGATGTTTTACTTGGATATAGAAATTTAGAGAAAATTAAAAGTTTATATAAAGATATGATTAGTGAAGATCAATATATGAAGGTAGAAATTAATAATGAAGATTTAGTTGATAATTTTTGTGATAGATGTGATTTAGTAGTTAATTGTGCAGGACCGTCTAATTTAATAAGTATTAAAGTAGCAAAATCATGTATTAAAAAAAATGTTAATTATTTAGATGTTTCAGGTAATAAAGCTTTATATGATTATCTTAAAGAAAAACAGAGTGAAATCATAAAAAAGAAACTATTATTTATTATTTCAGCTGGAATATACCCAGGATTATCTGAAATTTATCCTGCTTATATATCTGAAAGTATTTTTGATAAAGTAGATAAATTAGAAATTTATTTTAATCACAAGGGAGAAATGTCATTCAATGCTGCATACGATTTTGTATGTGGCATTGAAGAAAATAGTGGACAAGGCATGATGTATTGTAGAGATGGTATTTCAGTAAAACTAGAAAATAGAAGAAATCAAAATTATAAGGATTATGGATTAGAAAAAAGTTTTGATGTATACCCAGTGTTGAATACAGAATTTATTGAAATGGTAAGACAACAAAAAATTAAAAATGCATATTTCTATAATGTTTATGAAGATAAATCAATATTAAATGATTATGTAATCATTAAAGCATTAAAACAATATGAAACAGAAAAGCAAAAAAAACAATCTGCTAGACTATTGATGAAACACAATTTAAAATCAATAAAAAAAGATGAATTCGTGTCAATGGATATTCAAGCTAACGGTTATAAGGATAATTGTTATATTGAAGTTATATCTAAGCTTTTGTGCAAATATGATGGAAATAAATTATCTGGAGTAGTTGCAGCTAATGTTGCAGATAATATTATTTCTAATAAATCTAATATTGTAGGAACTTACTACCCGTCACAAGTAATAAATTTAAAAAATTTTATTAATAGGTTAGTAGACCAATCTATAATAATAAAAACTGAAATTCTAAACATTGAAGAAGGTATGATTTAAATCATTAAAAAATGAAAGGATAAAAAAATGAAGTTAAAAAAAAGACTAAAAACTATAGTTTGTGGTTCAAGATTTGGACAATTTTATATAGAGGCTTTAAATTTGTTAAAAGAAGATTTTGAAATAGTTGGATTATTAGCTAAAGGAAGTGAACGTTCAATAAGCTGTGCAAAAGAATATGGGATTAAATTATATACAGATATTAAAGAGTTACCAACGGATATAGATTTAGCTTGTGTTGTAGTAAAATCTGGTGTCATCGGTGGCAATGGTACAGATTTAACATTAGAGTTTTTATCTAAAGGAATAAATGTAATTTTAGAGCAACCTATTCATTATAATGATATAACAAAATGCATGAAAGTTGCTAGAAAAAATAATGTTTGTTTCCATATAGGTGATTTATATGTAAATCTTCCATCAGTGAAAAAATTTAGCTTATATTCTAAGGCAATATTAAAAGAGCAAAAAGGATTATATATAGATTTATCATGTACAACTCAAGTATCTTTTCCATTAGTTCATATTTTACTGAAAATATTATCATCAACCAGACCTTTAAAAATTAACGATAATATTGAAAAAGTTGGGATATTAAAAATACTTACTGGAAAAATTGGAGATATTCCTATTTTAATAAAAGCGGACAATAGATTGGATCCAGAAAATCCAGATAACTGTTTACCTTTGTTACATGAAATAAATATTGGATTTGAAGGAGGAAGAATATCTTTAATAGAAACTCATGGTTTTATAGTTTGGTCACCTTGTTTATATGTGCCTGAAGTTAATGGAATTCCAAATAAGTTTAAAGATAAGTGTCCTTTGAATTTAATTGATAATAGTTCTGAAATACTTGGTGGAATAACAGAAAACTCTTTTAAAGATATACTTACAAAAGAGTGGCCAGTATCAATAGGTAAAGATTTAATATTCATAAAAGATATGATTTTAAAAGACATTAAAAAAGAAGTGTTAAACAAAAATGGACAACAGAATCTTTTATGTTCTAAGTATTGGCATGAAATAACTAAAAAATTAGGATACCCTTCTATAAAAAACAATGATGATTATAAACATATATCTATAAATAATCTACAACAAATTATAATAAATGATTAAAAAATATTTAGATCGAGCATTTGAAAGGAGTTGCATTTGAGTGGAAAATGAAGCTGAAAAACTTTTGAAATATTTAAATAATATAGGTGTAACATTATGGCAAGAGGATGGAGCCTTACGCTATAGAGCACCTAAAGGAGTATTATCTAGCAGTAATTTAGAAAAACTAAAATTTTATAAAAATAATATAATAAATATATTAGCAAATCAAGAGAGGGAGGGTAAAACAGAAATAGATTCAGAATCACAATTTATACCATTTCCTTTATCAGACGTGCAATCTGCATATTTGTTAGGAAGAGAAGAACTTTTTGAATATGGTAGTGTTGCTTGTCATATTTATATGGAGTTAAATTATTCAGATTTAGAGCATGAAATGGCAGAAGAAGTATGGAATAAACTTATTTTAAGACATAATATGTTGAGAGCAGTATTTGATAAAAAAGGTAATCAAAGAATATTAGAAACTGTTCCTAGATTTAAAATAAACTATATGGACTTGTCTGAAGGTGATGTTTCATGTAATAAATTAAAGCTTAACTCTATAAGAGAAGAAATGGGACATAGAATATATAATGCTGAAAATTGGCCATTATTTGATGTAGGAATAACTAAAATGAAGAATAATTCAATTTTACATTTTTCTATGGATTTTCTAATTGCGGATTGGACAAGCATTCTTTTACTAATATCAGAATTTGAAAAAATATATGAAAATCCTAATATTTCTTTGCCAGAACTAAAAATAACATTTAAAGATTATATGATAAAGGAACATAATTTAAAGAAAAGTCCCGAATATTTAAGTGATAAAAAATATTGGATGGATAGAATAGATAGTTTACCATTAGCACCTAAATTACCTTTAAATAATAAAAAAGCAGAAGATAATAAAGCAGTTAATTTTAAACGTTATTCATTACATCTTGATAATGAAAAATGGACAAAAATCAAAAATCATACTAAAAATTTTGGATTAACACCATCTACTATAGTAATGACTGCATATGCAAAGGTAATAGAAAAGTGGAGTAGTAATAAAAAGTTTTTATTGAATCTTACATTGCTGAATCGCCAACCATTGCACCAACAAGTAAACGAGATTATTGGAGATTTTACATCAGTAAATCTACTAGAAATTAATATGGAAAATGATTATTCTTTTAAAGAATATGCAAAATCAATACAGAACCAATTATTAGATGATTTAGATCACCGTTTATTTTCTGGCGTAGAGGTATTAAGAGAAACATCTCGTAGAAAAGGTAGAGAAAATGCTTTAATGCCAATAGTATTTACTAGCGCAATTGGTCTTACAAAACAAATTGAAAAAGGCAAAATGAAAGGACAAATAGGTGAACATGGAATAAGCCAAACTCCACAAGTATTTATAGATTGTCAAGCAATGGATAATGAAATGGGATTAGATATAAATTGGGATGTTAGAGAAGGTGTATTTCCTAAGCTTATGATAGACGATATGTTTAAAACATTTAAAAAACTTTTAAATGTTTTATCAGAAAATGAAAAGCTATGGGATGAAAAAGAAATTTTAAAACTTCCTTCTTGGCAGGAAGAAATTTTAAAGAAAGTGAATGATACAAAGTTAAATATGGAGACTAAATTATTGCATTATGATATTTTTAAAAATGCTATAAAATATCCTGAAAAAATTGCAGTTATTGACTCAAAAGAGCAACTTAGTTATAGTGAATTAGTTTTTAGAAGTTTAAATATTGGTAGCAAATTAAAAGAATTAGGTTGTACACCTCAAGACAAAGTTGCAATAATTATGGATAAATCTGTACACCAAGTATCCTCTGTATTAGGAGTATTAGCTATTGGGGGAGTGTATGTTCCAATAGATGTAAAACAGCCATATAAACGTTTACAAAATATAATTGAAAAAGCAAATATAAAATATATTATAACAACTTCATCAGTAAAAAGAACTTGGGATGAAAGTTTAAATGTAATAGAAGTTGATAAATTAATATATTCTAATGATTATGATTTAATCCCTCAATTAGGGAATCCAGAGCTTCCGGCATATGTAATTTTCACATCTGGTTCTACTGGAGAGCCTAAAGGTGTAATTATAAGCCATAAAGCTGCTATAAATACAATTGATGATATTAATACAAAGTTTGATGTTAAATATACTGATACGGTTATTGGACTTGCTAAATTAAGCTTTGATTTATCAGTTTATGATATTTTTGGACTACTTTCCGTAGGTGGAACTTTAATATATCCAGATAATGATAGGTTAACAGATCCATCTCATTGGTCTGAGTTAATGATAAAACATGAAGTAACAATATGGAATACAGTTCCGGCAATGATGGAAATTTTAATATCTTATCTAAGTTATAATTCAAATATCAATATTTCTACACTACGTTTAACATTACTTTCAGGTGATTGGATTCCTTTAAAATTGCCTAATATGATAAATAACTATTTACCTAATAGCATGGTTGTTAGTTTAGGTGGAGCTACAGAAGCAGCAATATGGTCTATTTATCATATTTATGAAGGATATAATGATGAATATAAAAGCATACCTTATGGAAAACCTTTATCTAATCAACAGTTCCGTATTTTAGATTGTAAAATGAATGATTGTCCAGTGTGGTGTGAAGGAGAATTGTATATCTTAGGTGATGGTCTAGCATATGGGTACTTAAATGATGAGGGAAGTACATTTAAACAGTTTGTTACCCATCCATCAGATAAAATGAGAATGTATAAAACCGGTGATTTAGGATGTTATCACCCTGATGGTAATATTGAATTCTTAGGAAGAATAGATAATCAAGTAAAAATAAAAGGACATAGAATTGAACTAGGAGAAATTGAAAGTGCATTAATTAAACATCCGTCTATTGCTATGGCAAATGTTTTAGTAGATAAAATAAATGAGGAAAAATCTTTATTAGGTGTTGTTAAACTTGCTAACAGTAGGAATATAGATAAAAAAGAAATTAGTTCTAATTTGTATAAACTATATGATGGAATTCATGAAAGTTCTGATTCAGTCATTGAAGATATAGATAGTGATAGCATAAAAAATGCAGTAAACTGTCTTGATAAAGTAGTACTAAACTCTATGTTATATTCACTTCAAAAAATCGGACTGTTAAAGAATGGAGAAAAAATAAATATTGAAGATATAACTAATTGTGAAAAAATTAGTGATGATTTTCATTGGATTGTAATTCGTTGGTTATCAAAATTAAAAGAAGATAAAGTTTTATTAACAGATGATAATAACAATTATGTATGTAGTAAACATATAACTAAAGATGAGATAGAAAAACAGTGGGATACTTTAGAACAAGTATGGGAAAAAATAAGTGGCACTAAGGGATTTATAAACTATTTACGTGGATGTTTTGAAAAGTTGCCACAGTTATTATCTAAAGAGCAAGATCCAGTTTCATTACTTTATCCAGAAGGTAAAATGGATTATGTACAGTCTTTATATTTTGATTATATAATTTCTAGATATTTAAATAATTGTATAGCTACTTTAATAAAAAGAATAGCTGAAAATCATCCTAAAAAACCATTAAGAATTTTAGAAATAGGAGCAGGGACAGGAGCAACTACTGAGCAAGTATTAAATGCTCTTAACGAAGAAGAAATAGAATATTTATTTACGGATAATACAAAGTTTTTTATACCTAGTGCAAAAAGTCGATTTGAAAAATATAAAGGTGTAACCTTTGGCATATTCGATATAGATAATAATTATAGAACTCAAGGATTTGCACCAAATAGTTTTGACATAATTATTGGAGCAGAAGTAATAGAAAATGCAAAGAATATACCTAAAACCTTTAAAAATCTAATAGAGTTATTGTCTCCACAAGGTTGGATGGTTTTTTCAGAACCAGTTAAGGAACAGAATTGGATTTTAATATCACAAGCATTTATGATGACAAAACCTAGTGATGAGCTTAGAGTAAAGAGTTCATATCTTAATGCAGATAGTTGGTTAAATCTTATGAAACAACATAGTAAATCTCCAATTTTAATGTTGCCACAAAGAGAACATAGACTGGCTCCTTTTGGAATTAATGTTTTTGCAATGTGTGTAAAGGAAGAAAAAGAGTTACTTAAAGAAAAAGAAATTGTAGACTATTTATCACAACAAGTTCCAGATTACATGATACCTTCTCATATACAAATAGTAGACGAGATTGCTCTTACTGTTAATGGAAAGGTTGATAAAAAAGAATTAAGTACATGGAGACCGAAAGTTATAGAAAATAAAGATATAATTACAGTTAAAAATGAAGAAAAAGATTTTCTAGAAAATTACTTAACTGATTTATGGACAGAAGCATTAAGTATTCCATGTATTGATAAAACAGAAGATTTTTATCATTGTGGTGCAGATTCTTTAATTATGGCTCAAGTTGCTGCAAAATTACGCAGCAAACTTTCAAAAGAGCCTTTCAAAAAGGATATACCCTTTGATGTGTTATTAAAGCAAATGCTCAACGAACCTAATATTAAATCTAGTGCAAAATTTATAAGAAACTATGATAATGATTATAAGCAGGTTTCCTTAAAACAAGAAAATAATAGTAATGGAGTAATAACAAAATTTAATTCTGAAAAGAAAGAGCCGTTAAGAGTAGTATTTCATGCCGGATTAGGAAGCATAAATGAATTTGGTTTACTTTTAGAAAATCTAAAAGAACAAGGATTAGGTACCGTTGTAGGTATTACTGTAAATGATGATAAAATTTATAGACAAATAGATGAAAAAAATCTTATTAATGCTCTTGCAGATGACTATTCAAAGCTTTTAATTGATACAGGATATGAAAAGTTTCAACTAATAGGCCATAGTATGGGGGGATTAATAGCAGTTGAAGTTGCAAGACGTTTATTAGAAAATAATATATCTGTAATAGATGTTGCTTTAATTGATAGCTTCCCAGGAACATTTTATATTGAAGATGATTTAATTCTTGAAGCTATGTTTCAATTAGCATTAAATATAAATTTAAACCAAGTTGGCTGTAATAATGTAGGTATAAATAGTTTATCTGAAGGAATAAATTATTTGCTAAAAGAAAATAAAGAGAAAATTTCTAAGGGTTCAGCTTGTTTAATAGGTGGAAATGAAACATTAAATAAAGTTGGAGATATGTTTAGAAAAATGGACTCTTTAAGCAAAAAACAAAGGTTTAAAATATATAGTAGCTCTATTGAAAATAAAATACCAATAGAAATGTTGGAAGAGTTATTTAGTGTATTTTGTCATAGTTCAAAATCAGCTAATTATATTCCAGAAGCGTATGTAGGAGACATTAGATTTTTTAAAGCCAAGGAATTTTCTAATATATTAGTAGGTGATAATGAATCAGTTATAGATTTATGGGAAGATATATGTATTGGCGACTTAGAAGTTATAGAAATTGAAGGAAATCATTTCTCTTGTGTAAATAATGAATCTTATGTTAAAAAACTAGTTAAATTAATTGCATCTCCTATAATTACTAACTAGTTAAATAATAAAAGCTATCATTTATCTAATAATTTAATTTAGATAAATGATAGCTTTAAATTTTTACAGAAATATGTTGTGAATTATAGGCAAAGTATTAATCTATTAAATATCATTACTTACCTAATTTATCATGTTTAAAGCAAATAGATGCAGTATAGTTATCTAGGATATTAAATGAAATGATATTCCATATATATCCTGAATAATTTTCATCATTAACTTTATAATAATTATCAAATTTATTTTGTATATAAAATGAACTCAGTGATCTATTTAATCCTTCGCCAGTAGCTTTAAGAAAAGCTTCTTTTTGGGTCCAATATCTATAAAAAATATCCTGTTTTTTTAAGTTTGAAACTTTATTAAAGTTTTCAATTTCAAGTTCATGAAAATAGTTAGTAACTATATCATTAAAATCATTAATATTCTTATTATATTCAACATCTATTCCAATAGTTGCTGAATTTGAAAATGCAAAAGCAATTAAATTATTTGAATGAGAAATATTAAAATTAATATTTTTATCATCTATAACTACTTTTGGCTTTCCATATAGGTCTTTTTCAAATTTAATTTTATTATTTGATAAGTTTAAATATTTGCTTATCAAGATTCGTAATAATCCATGTGTTATTGCAAAACGTTCTTTATCTTTTTCAAAATAAAAGCTATTCATTTTATTTACTTCATCATTACAAAGAAGATTTTCAAAAAATAAAGTATTAGATTTATATAAGTCAATATAAATTAGCCAAATATGAATTTCATTTTTATTTAGTTCTAATAAACTTGAAATCTTAAAACTTATAGTATCAAAATCTTTTACTATTATCTTTAAAAATTTATTATCATTTTTATTAAAAAAATCAAAATAATTATTAATCATCTAATTTTTAAGGTTAACTTGGAACCCTATAATTTGAAATGATTTTAGAGATTTTATTTAAAAGCTCCTCAACATGTGATTTGAAAAAGAAATGATCGCCTTCAATCATACTATAAGAAAATAAATTACTTGTATAAGCTGACCAGTCTTGAATTTCATCTTCAGATGCTTCTGTATCATATACGCCTCCAAAAGCTATTATAGGACAAGGCAAAGGAGATTTATCTTTAAATACATAAGTTTCATCTATTGTGTAATCAGCTCTTAATATAGGAAGAAATAAATTCATAAGTTCTTTATTTTCAAAAATAATATTAGGAATACCAGATAATTTTCCTATTGCATTTAAAAATTCATTATCAGGTAAAAAATGAATAGGATTTGGCTCTGGGATGTGTGGAGCTCGACTCCCTGAAACAATCAAACAGTTTGGTATTTTATTATAAACAGAATTAAGGTTATGAGTAATTTCAAAAGCCACTCTAGCACCTAAACTATGACCAAAAAACAAAAAAGGTTTATCTAAATATGGCAATATAGAGTTTGTAATATATTTAACTAAACTATCCATATCAAGAATAGGATCTTCACAGATTCTATTTTCTCTTCCAGGTAACTGAATAGGGTATACGCCTATATCTTTTGGTAAGAATTTATGCCATTGACCATATATAGATGCTCCACTACCAGCACAAGGCAAGCAAAAAATACGAATTTTATCATTAGGATTTGGATATGTTAACAACCAAGATGTAGTTTTAGTTTTGAATTCCATAATAACCTCCCATAATTTGTTATTCATTTTAAATCATTTGTCAATGAAAGCTATAGTTATAGGCCTATATTACATTTAGTTAGTTTACGATATTGAGTTGGCAATAAACCTGTTTTACGTTTAAATAGCTCTGAAAAGTAACCAACATGATTGTAGCCAACAGCTCTAGAAATTTCACGTATAGTTAAACTACTATTTACCAGAAGATATTCAGCATAGCTGATTCTCATATCTTGTATATATTGAGTAATTGTACATTTATATGCTTCTTTAAAAATGTATTTAAGCTTAGTTTTTCCCATAAGAGCAACTCCAGCAAGTGTATCTAGCTTAATATCATATATAAAATTATCTTCAATATAATCATGTACTAAAGAAAGAAAATGTGAATCCTGAGAAGTTAAAATCTTTTTTTTAGTAAAGTTACTATTTCTATTTTTCTCTATTATTAAAGAGAATGCTTCAAAAACTTTGCTTTCGTAATACATCTTAGCAGCAGCACCGGTACCACGAAAATTCCGTATTTGTCTAAATACAAATATAAGTTCTGAAAAGTCATCTATGTCATTAATAGAGTTAAATGCAAATTGAGGATTTTTAAATTCACCAGGATATTTTATATCTAAATAATTTTCGTAAAATTCAGGCATTATTTCTATACCAACTGAATGAACTGGAATATTTCTATGGTAAATTGCTCTATATAAATCGTTGTTGGAAATATGTCCTCGTATACAACTCTTATTAAATTGTTTATAAGGTTGAAGCTCTTTTTTTGAGATAGAATCATAATAATTTATTCCTATGTAAGTAGGTTGTTTATACTCTAAAAAAAGATCATCATAAAGAACATAGTCCTGTATAGAAATAGAAAATAGATTTTCCTTAGCATATACCCAGTAATATCCATTACCTTTATTAGGTGATACACAATAACATAAGCCTTCTTTGTTATAATTAAAAGTAGATTTGGCAGGGCGAAAACCACATTTAAATAAACAAGGTTCATGCATTTCTTTTATAATATCTTTCATAAATACCCCCCATTTTAAATATCAGAATAAGACATTAAATTTTCGCTAATAGACAACTATTATATTATCAATTGACAATGATTCTAAATAGAATTATATATAAGTGTATAAGTAAAAATTTTATAGCATATATTGAAATATAATAATGATAATGATTATCATTATTATAAGGTAATTATATCATTATTTTACTATTTAAGTCAATTAAAGTTTAAGGGGGGATTAATATGTGTTTTAGATTTATTAATGTTTATTAATAATTAATTGGTTAATGGAGGGATAAATTTATGAGTAAAAATAGAGAAGAATTAATAAATGAAGATCCTAAAAAATTAATGGTTAAGTTATGTGTTCCAGCAATAGTAGGTATGGTTGTAATAGGCTTATATTCTTTCATGGATGGAGTTTTTGCTGGACAATTAATAGGAAAAAATGCTATGGGAGCTGTATCAGTAGCATATCCACTTACTTTAATTAACTGTGCCATAGCTACTTTAGTAGGCATCGGATCTGCTTCGGTTTTAGCTAGGGCTATAGGAAAAAATGACCAAGAAACTGTAGATAAAATTATGGGAAATTTACTATCTTTAGTTTTATTACTTTCACTTGCTGTTATGATTTTAGGTATAATATTTGCTAGAAAGTTGTTGCTTTTAACTGGAGCAAAAGGAGAAATATTAGAATTAGCAGTAAGATATATTAGAATTGTTTTTCTAGGTTCAATTTTTGTTAATTTTGCACAAAGCGCTAATATGATAATGCGTGGTGAAGGACTTATGAATAAAGCTATGATTTTTATGGCTATAGGAGCAATATTAAATATAATTTTAGATCCTATTTTAATTATAGCTTTTGGAGAATATGGAATTGAAGGTGCAGCAGTAGCTACAATATCTTCTCAATTTGTACAATTTGTAATAACAATGATATATTTTATTAAGAAGAGTAAAACTGTAAGATTCCATAAAATAAGAGTTGAAAGACTACTTCTTCCTCAAATATTTTCAGTAGGATTATCTGCTATGATGATGCAACTAATGAGTATTTTACAACAAACTTTAATGTATAGGATGGCATCAAAGTATGGTGGAGAAAGTCAGTTAATATTAATGGGTGCAGTTTTAAGAATACAAGCATTTTCCTTTATTCCTCTTTGGGGAATGAGTCAAGGGTTACAACCAGTAGTAGGTACAAATTATGGAGCAAAATTATTTTCAAGGGTAAAAAAATCTACGAATATATTTATAATAGGAGCAACAGTTTTGGCATTAATATTTTGGATTCCTATTGAAATTTTTTCATCTAATGTATTAGCATTATTTATAACAGATGTAGAAGCTGTTAAGGCAGGAATAGTTAGCTTTAGAACTATGTATAGTGTATTCCCCGTGTTGGGAACAATAATTATGGGAATAACTTTTTTTCAATCAATAGGTAATGGGAAAAATGCTAGTATTATGGTTTTATTAAGACAAGTAATACTTTTTATACCGACAATAACAATACTTCCTAAAATAATAGGAAATTATGGGGTGTGGCTTGCAACACCATTAGTAGATGGAACAGTATTTATTATGGCGTTATATTTAATTTTCAAGGAATATAAAAATATGGATAGCTCAAGTGAAATGAAAGTAAAAGTGTAATATGCATAAAATTAAGTTTGTAGTTAAATTTGAATGTAAAAGATTTATTATAGATTAAAAAAGCATAAAGTAAGTTTACTGAAAAAATTCCCAGTTAAATTATATATTGAAAAATATATAGTTTAACTGGGAATTTTATTTAACTTTAAAATCATCAATATTTATTATTTTATTACATTGTTCCAATATTTTATCTTTATAATATTTTTTTCTTTTAATAACATTAAAGCATTATTTTCACTAATAAAATTTTTATTAAAACCTTTTACAATAAAATTGTGTAACTAAATTAGGTAATACAATAATTATTTATGAAATAAAGAGATGAAGAAAATAATTAAATTATGATATAATTAGATAAACAAAGGATGTGAATAAATTGGCTAAAAAACATGATTTTGATGCAGCTTGGAAGTCTATATTAGAAGCTTTTGAAACAGAAATAGTAGAACTACTTTTCCCAGAGATATTTAATAAGATAAATTGGAATTTAGGAACCGAGTCACTAGATAAAGAATTGCAAGAAATTCAAAAGGATATATTTGATAGAGACAGTAGCGAGAAAATAATTTCAGATAAGATAATAAAAGTAAGGTTAAAAAATGAAGGAAGTAAAATACTATTTATACATGTGGAAG
This sequence comes from Clostridium sp. ATCC 25772, assembly GCF_001573875.1. NCBI lineage: Bacteria > Bacillati > Bacillota > Clostridia > Eubacteriales > Clostridiaceae > Clostridium > Clostridium sp. ATCC 25772. Next base: position 4,086 of record NZ_LFRG01000042.1, on the reverse strand, counting down.
TACAAAGTTATAGTAGTGACCATGAAGTTTTTGGGGAAAGAATGTTTAGATATTTTTACAGAATATGGGATAAGTTTAGATATAAACAAAAAGATAAATCACAAATAGTAGCTGCAGCAATATATACTTACAAGGGGCAACGTGGAAAAGATAAAAGGTATGTTTATAAGTTGCCAGAAATAGATAATGTTATATTAACATATAATTTTAGAACTATAGATATAGAGAAAATAAATTTTGAGGAAATTAGTGAAAATAACCCATTAAAATTGGTTTTTAAAATGGCAAAAAGTTTACTGGAAACAGGTGTAACTGATAAAGAAATATACGACGCAAAAATCAATTTAGCTGATGAATTAAAAAACTATGATAAAGTAAAAAATAATGAGCAAATAAAGGCATTAGTAGACTTTTTAGAATACTTATTTTTAATTGAAAACCATGAATTAGAAAAAAAGTTTGATGAGTATAAAAAGAAAAGTGGAGGTGCATTTAAAATGACTATAGAAGAAATTAGAAAACTACATTATAAACAAGTTGGAAAAGAGGAAGGTAGAGAAGAAGGTAGAGAAGAAGGTAGAGAAGAAGGTAGAGAGGAAGGCAAAAGAGAAATAGCTAAAAAACTTTTAAAAAAAGGTATAGATATTGATATTATTATTGAGACAACAGAATTAAGTATAGAGGAAATAAATAATATTATAAAAGATTTAGAAAAAAGTAATTAATTTATTTATAAAAATTTTTAGTATTATAGAATTCCAATATAGTGTTCCAAGTTGACTTTTAAAATTATCCATTCCAAAACTTGGATACCCCAAATAGTGAGACATGCTCCGAATCACTTAAAATTCAACATTGTATTTTGTATGAAAATATTTTAAAGTTATTGAATAAATTTAAATTGGAGCTTGTTTCCCTATAAATATAGGATTTAAAGTATAAACATAAAAATTATAGTGTTAAAAATTAATGAAGGAATTTCAGGCATACTTATCGAAAATGTATTAGATTTTATATATCATTAATTCATTAGGAAAAGAGGTATTCTATGAGAATAGCAATAATTGGATATAGCGGCAGTGGAAAATCAACACTTGCTCAAAAACTTGCAGAACAGTATGATATACCGTTTTTATTTCTTGATACAGTTAAGTTTTTACCAAATTGGATTGAACGTGATACAGAAGAATGCCGTTTCATAACTTGGGAATTTATGAAGAATGAGTCATGGGTAATTGATGGAAACTATAATGATTTTTTTCAGAAAGAACGATTAGAACAAGCTGATAAAATTATTTTTTTAGATTTCCCGCGTAGGATATGTATTTATAGAGCTATAAAAAGATATTTTAAGAATCGAAATAAAACCCGAAAAGATATGGCTGAAGGGTGTATAGAAAAAATTGATGTAGAATTTATTTGGTGGATTCTACATGAGGGTAGAACTAAAGAAAAACATAATCATTATAAAAATATAGAAAAAGAATTTAAAGATAAAGTTGTAGTATTGAAAAGGCCTAAAGATGTGGAGTTATTCTTTAAAAAAATGATTTAATAATATAGAAGAAAGTAACTATTTAAGAAAGCAGGTTCAAATTAGTTATGCTAATAAATATGAAAATATATGGTGAAAGATATTATGATTTATATAGTAGTTGCTTTTCAATTGTGAAATATTAGGAATAAAATATAATTTAATAAATAAAACTGTATCTTATATCTAAAATAATTGAATTGCAAAGATACAGTTATTTATTATAATATGTTTAACTTTAGTGATTTTTATAATCAAAATAGATGTTCTCTATATATTTAATTAAGTTTTCATTTCCATTTTCACTATCTAATTTTTTCTTTATATTGATTGAACTTGAGATATACTTAGGGTTATCCATTTCAATGAAAGATTTTGCTAATGAATTTACAGTAATAGTATTTTCATTTAAAGGTTTAATTGTATATCCCAACAAATATAATCTATGTGCCCAAAATGGTTGGTCTACAGAAAAGGGAATTATTAACTGTGGCTTACCAGACTTCAATGCACTAGCCATAGTTCCAACTCCACCATGATGCATTATTCCCTTTGATAATGGAAATAGCAAGTTGTGTGGGGCATATGGGACTGCCAATATATTCTCTGTATCTTCAAAATTCATTCCACTAATTCCGGTTAAAATAATGGCTCTATTATTGCTTTTATATAAAGATTTAAGTAAAGTATTTTTAAATTTATCTGGTTTTTTTAGAGGCATACTACTAAAGGAGATTACTATTGGCTTACTGCCTTTTGATATAAATTCATCGATTTTTTCATCTAGTTTTTCTTCTTTATTTTCTAAGAAAACAAATCCAGGCAAATATACTTTATTACACCAAGTCTTTACATCTTCAAATAAATATTTACTTACAGGGTAAACAATTGGAATAGGTTTTTTATTAATATTATAAGCATATATTCCGCTTTTACGCTTAGGCATATTTAATACCTTTTCTCTAAAATCATTTATTTCTTTTATATTGGAAGCATCAGCATATTTAAAAGGAATATAAGTTAACTTGTTTATTTTTTTACCTAGATTACCTTGGGAGGATATTACTAAATTGGGAAATTCCTCTATAGGATATATAAAAGGCACAGGTGACATACATATACAAGGAATGTTTAGCTTTAAAGCTATATCCTGTGCACCAAAAGATTTAGGATGATATATTATTATGTCTGCATCTTTAGCACACTTGTAGAATTGAGTCATGGTTTTTCTATACGCTGGGTTTACTTTTTCTTTAGCGTATTTCAAAGATTTTAGTATATGTTTTTTTCCATTGTTAAATATATCTTGACCTTCCTTTGTTTGGAGTAAGGACATTAAGTCCAAGTCAGCTTTAGCAAATTTTATGTTATTATCTTCAATAAATGACTTAAAACTTTCACCAGTACAAATTATTACTTCATGATTATGTTTTAAGGCTTCAACTCCAAGGGCTACATAAGGTTGTACATCACCACGACTTCCTAATGTAAAGATTGCAATTTTCATATTATCCTCCTTATTTATATACAGCTTCTTTAAGTAAAGAAGTCCAAAGTTTGTACTTTTTAATTATTTCATCAATTTCTATATTTTGATTCATTTTTAATTTGTTTTGTAAATATCCATCTAACATTAGAGATAGCATTTCTATAACTTTGTATATATCTTCTTCATTTTTAAATTTAATTTTATCTATATTCTCTAGATACTCATAAATATCAAAGTTATCATAAGAAGTAACTTTATTTTTTACTATATCTATTATTCTCTCGTCACTTGAGCAATAGGCAACTACAATAAAGTTTAATATATGAGGGTGTTTTGCTAGAACCTTATATTTTTGTTCAATTATATATTCTAAAACTTCAAAAAAGTCTTCAGTTTTTCTACATATGTCTATATCGATAGTTGATGATATCATTTTATGAGAATACTCAAATAAATAGGTGAAATAACTTAATTTATTTTTAAAATAGTAAAAAAGTAATCCCTTTGATATCCCTGCTTTATTAGCTATTAAATCTGTAGATGCTTTTTGAAATCCATAAATACTAAAAACTTCAATGCCAGAATTTATAATAGCAAGTCTTTTATCTTCATTTAATTTATTAAATAGTTCAGTCATATTTATCCTTTCTATAATTGAGCAATTTAGTTAGTAACTTAGATTATAATCTTTTGACTATATTTTTCAAGACTCTATGCTTAGAAAAAATCTATATAAATGAAGCATATATTCAGTATAAACGAAGTGAAGAAAATTTATGTTTTTATTATTTAGTATTTACTGTATTAACAAAAATCATAGCCTAAAAGTTCTTGCTCTAATTTATCAAAATCGTATTTTCTTTGATGAAAATTATTAAATGTATCGTTGTTAGAAGATGCGCTTTTATATTGCTTTTGCATTATCTTTTTACCGTTAATTTTCCAATTTTTAAGAATACCTTCAACATAGCAAAGTCTAACATTTCCTTTGCTAATTGCTTCTTCCATAGCATCTATAACAGTAAATGTGTCATTATCATCTACAAGCCTATCTAAAGTTAAA
>NZ_LFRG01000041.1:0-34239 GCF_001573875.1 Clostridium sp. ATCC 25772 | reverse complement strand
AACCGGTACGGTGTTTAACCACCGCAGGATTTTAAGTCCTGTGCGTCTGCCTGTTCCGCCACTCAAGCGTATTTATTTTTCAAACACAACATTGCATTTGACCTGGTAGCGGAAATAGGACTTGAACCTACGACACTTCGGGTATGAACCGAATGCTCTAGCCAGCTGAGCTATTCCGCCATGTTGGTTGCGGGGACAGGACTTGAACCTGTGACCTTCGGGTTATGAGCCCGACGAGCTACCAGCTGCTCCACCCCGCGACATTGGTGCTTAAGACTGAAATCAAACCAGTACGGTGTTTAACCACCTTAGAATGTTAAATTCTGTACACTTGCCTGTTCCAACACTCAAACATTTTGTTGCTTTGTTGCATTTTTTGTCATCACTGCCTGACGACAATATTTATTATAGTGTAATATCAAACTATTGTCAACAGTTTTTTTATAACATGCAAATTTCCTTTAGAGCTAGTATTTTCAACGTTTAGTAAACTTTGGTTTTTTGTCAGAATTTTTAAACTTATTTTTTTCTGAATTACTTTATATAATTTTATTCATTTTCACTATGAATCTTATAGGTTTCAAAGCCAAATTTGCATTTTATATTTTTTAACATTCTTATTTTAAACCCTAATACATAATTAGAAATTATATACTTATAATATGCAAAAATTCAAAATTTAAACTATCAGTTAAAAAAAAGAGTGATTAACACTCTTTTATTTTATATTAATAACTTTTTTTATTGTAGCCACGACCTTTATTATCTTGGCTTCTTTTTAAATCTTGAAATCTTTCTTCACTGTCCTTTAGAAATTTAGACATTCTATCCTCAAATGAAGAAGATCCACTTTTCGATTTTTCCTTATCCCAATCTATTTCCATAGGTTTGCAAGTTTTTTTAGGTACTCCCGCTTGCTTTATAGATAAACTCATCTTTCCATTGTCGTCAACTGAAATTACTTTCACTTTAACAACATCATTTTCTTTTAGATGTTCTCTAACATCCTTTACAAATACATCTGATACTTCCGAAATGTGGACAAGACCTGTTTTTCCTTCCACTTCAACAAAAGCACCAAAATTAGTTATGTTCACTACTTTACCTTCTACTATACTTCCAGCCTTTAAGGTCATATTAAAAAGACTCCTCCTTAAATAATGTTTTAATTTATATATTATGTCATCTACAGTATATTACGCTATAAACAACATAAAGTCTATTTTTCACTTACACTGTTGTCTATTACAGGAGTCTCACCGTCTTTAATAAGTCCTAGTTTTTCTCTAGCCAATTTTTCAATATACTTATCTGTTTTGGATAGCTCAACTTCATCCTGCAATTTTTTATTTTCTTTTTTTAATCTGTCATGTTCCACAGTGTAGTTTGTTAGTTCTTTATTCTGTCTATGCATTATAACCTGTTGTTGAATTAAAACGTAAGATATATATATACCTAAACATCCTAAAATTATATATTTACATTTTTTATTTTTAAACACAATACTCACCACCCATAGACAAATAAAAAATAAGTACTAAGAATATATTTGCAATTATAAAAAATTAAAATATACTTATCATTAACATATAAGTATATTTTAATTTGTATTGTTCATTTGTTCAAGATGTTTTATGTTAATTTTTTATTTTTCCTTTTACTCTATTCAAACAAATTCTTACAGGATAAGACAAAATGTAAAAAATTCTTCTTATAAACGTTGATATTCCACACATCACCTGTCTTAACATGTCTATAAACGTTCTACTAATAAATTTTATATAAACAAATAAACCTAGTGCAATATATATAAAAATATTAAAATCCATATATGCATAATTAGTGTACATCATAAATAAGAACACTATAGATCCTGTAGCTATCCAAAATAACGCATCCTGAATAGTTGTTATTATTTTACCAACATCTTCAAATCCACGGATTATTCTATAAATATCGAAAAGTACTCCTATTATCATACCACTTAAAATGCTAAAAATTAAGAGTGATACTTGTCTCTCCATTGTAAATAACATAAGTGCTACCTAAAAAGCTTTGATAAAGCCCCTTTTCCCTTTCTTGGTTTTTTTTCATCGCTGGTATATACAATATATGTTATTTTGCCACTAATCATAACATCTCCATTTTGCACGTCTAGTTTATTCATTTTTAAATTTTCACCTCTTATGTCCATAGCACCCAAAACAGTGTTTAAAAGTATTTGATCTTCATCAAAACTTATAATTTCTTCAACACCATCTATGGTCATTCTTTTTCGTGAGTCTAAGGTTAAGTAACTTTTTTTATCTTCAATTTTATTATTTTTATTTTCCATATAATCCTCCCTGAATACTTACTCCCTATTAATAAATATTGTATTCATTCAAAATATATGCAAACAAATATAATTTTTTAATATAAATTACTATTCTTTATCTTCTTCACCAGATATAATTTCATACATATTTTTAGCATCTTCTTTTGTAACATGACTTGCTATGTTTATAATTCTTGCTTTTAACACTTGTGTTGCAAACTGTATTTCGATTATATCTCCTTCTTTAACTACTGTTCCTGGCTTTGCTACTTTTCCATTTATTAAAACTCTTTGATTTTCACAAACTTCTTTTGCAACTGTTCTTCTTTTTATTATTCTAGAAACTTTTAAATATTTATCTAATCTCATTCTTCCCACCTCAAAATTTATTTTATATATTTATATAAGTTATAATCAAATAAATAATAAGCCAGTATTCTCGCCTATTTATCATGAATACTTTGTCGCCAAAATTCAGACATAGCCACACTATGACTAGATTTTATCTCCTTGTCTCATGATAAATATGCTTTAAATCTTTAACCTATTATTTCTTTTCATATACTTAATATTATGATTAAATTCTATAATTATTATAATTGCTTTTATATATAAAAAAAACCTAGAACTAAATCCAGGTTTTTTCTTTTAAATTTATAATAAATTATTTATTTACTATATCTTTAAATTCTTTTCCAGCTTTAAATACTGGTGCTTTTGATGCTGGTATATCTATTTCTTCTTTAGTTCTTGGGTTTCTTCCTTTTCTAGCTGCTCTTTCTCTAGTTTCGAAAGTTCCGAATCCTACTAATTGAACCTTTTCTCCCTTTGATAATGCCTCTTCAACACTCTCTATGAATGCTTTTAAAGCAGTCTCTGCATCCTTCTTTGTTAAACCTGATTTTTCTGCCATATTTGTAACTAATTCTAATTTGTTCACGATTGTACCTCCTTAATATTAAAACGCTTCTTCATTCAAAACTTCATTTATCGTTGAATATAAGATAGCATATTATAAACATGTTTTGCAAATAATTTCTGCTTTTTTATTTATTGTAAAAGTATTTAATATTTACATACGCTTAGCTTCTTCCCACAACTCATCCATTTCTTCAAGAGTCATATCTAAAAGATCTAAACCTTTTTTTATTGCATACTCTTCTATAAACTTAAAGCGATTTATAAATTTATCTATAGTATAATTTAATGCAATTTCTGGGTCTATGTCAAGAAGTCTAGCAACATTTACCGCAGCAAATATTAAATCACCTACTTCTTCTAGTATTCTTGACCTATTTTCGCCATTATATACATCTTTTACTTCATTTAACTCTTCAATTACCTTAGCCATAGCTGGTTTTACATCTGCCCAATCAAAACCTACTTTTGCAGCCTTGCATTGAACTTTATCAGCTCTTAAAAGTGCTGGTAAAACCTTAGGTACGCTTATAAGTTCATCAGTGTAGCTTTTATACTTTTTCTCTTCTTTTTTTATTTCATCCCAATTTTTTAAAACTTCTTCACTATTTTTAACATTTACATTACTGAATATATGTGGATGTCTATTTATCATTTTATTACAAATACTTTCAATAACATCATTTATGTTAAAATAACCATCTTCTTTTCCGATTTGGCTATGGAATACTACCTGGAGTAATACATCACCAAGTTCTTCTGTAAGTTTTATATCATCCTCTTCATCTATAGCTTCTATAACTTCATAAGTTTCTTCTATTAAGCATCTTTTTAACGATTTATGATTTTGCTCTAAATCCCATGGACATCCATCTTCGCTTCTTAGGGTATCCATTATGTTTAATAAATCATAAAAATCTTTTACTTCATCTAGTTTTTTAGGTATATAAATTGATGTTAAATAATCTATATCTTCCTGTCTATCAAGCTCATATAACTTTATCTTTCTTATGCTTTCTAAGCCTTTAACTCCAGCTGCTCTTACAAAATATATTTCTGTTTCATCCTTGTAGTATTCTAGCAATGCAAGCTTTGTTTCTGATGCTATAAATTTATTATATACCTGTGTTATTATAAGTCCTACTCTTTTATCTAAAATTTGATTTTTTATATCAAATGCGTCTATTATTTTTATTCCATTTATAGGATCTAATTTTAAACTTTCCATAACAGCATCAACAAAACTAACTGCTGGTAATATCTCATAGTCTATCTTTAATTCTTCACATTTTTCTATTAGTAATGTTACAGAGTTCTCTGCAACTAATGGATGCCCTGGTACTGCATAAACTATATCTTTTAAACTATTATGTTTATTTATTATGTCATCAGCTATAGATTTGTAAACCTCATCAAAACTTTCACTGTTTTCATATGCACTATCATAGCTATTAAAATTTACACCTAATGATTTTAAATATTCTACATTAGGGTGTTTTTCTGTTCTAAAAAATACATTTTCACTATCTTTTAAAAGCTCTAGCGTTCCAATGGTAAGCGCTTCTTTCGCTCCTGGTCCTAATCCTACTATTTTTATCAATTGTTTCACGCTCCTGTCTAAGTTATACTCAAATAAATAATAGACCAAATATGCTTTGAATCTTTAGTTTATTATTTCTTTTCATATACCTAACTTTTTATAAATTTGCCTTTAATATCTTCAATTTCAAACACTTTTAATGTTATAATTGCCACTAAATATATTATTACTCCTGCAAAAATAGAAAATAAACATGCTATTGTATTACTTATTGTATACTTATAGACAGTATTATAGACAAAAACAACTGAAAAAGCCATAAGCAATGTACCAATTGCTGGTTTTAACAAAGTTTCCACTAAATCTATTTTTGTATTAAAAATTTTTCTAATTTGAATCATATTTAATACAACTGTGATTATATAGCCAACCATTGTTCCTATTACTGCACCATATATGTTTAAAACAGTTATAGAAACTAGCATATAGCTAATTACCACCTTAATTATACATCCTATAGCTAAATTATATACTGGTCTTAAATAAGCTCCTACGCTTTGCAATAGCGCTGTTGTTGTTTGAGTTATTATTACAAAAGGAATCGTTAGTGATACAAATTTAAGAATATTATATCCTGCAACATCCTTTAAAAATATTAAATGCATTATAGGCGCTGCTAGTGTATATAACCCAACAGTACAAGGAAGTGCTATTACAAAGGAAAGCTTAAAGGACATTTCCACTCTACGTTCTAGCTCAAATCTTCTTCCTGTTGAATATGCCTCTGATATTATAGGTACCAAAGTTGCACATAATGCCATTGATAGAGCTAGCGGTACGTTAGATAGTGTTAATGCTTTCCCTGTCATTTGGCCATAAAGGATTGCACTTTCTTCTAAAGTAAAACCTGCTACTAATAAACGCTCAGGAACTATTATTGAATCAATAAGTGACATAACAGTACCTACTGCTGCACCTATAGAAATAGGTAATGCAGCCTTTGCAATTTCACTTATCATACTTTTAGTTTTAAAATTTTTATTTACTCTTTTTATAGGTCTTTGTCTTATATATGCAATAACCAAATATATACTACCTAAAATCCCTCCAATTACCGTTCCTAGTGCTGCACCACCGGCTGCAAAAGCTATTCCTTTAGGTAATAATAAATAGGCAAATAAAACTCCTCCTATAACTCTTCCTAACTGTTCAACTATTTGAGATATACCTGTATATGTCATATTCTGCATTCCTTGAAAAAATCCTCTAAATGTACACATAATACAAACAAATATTGGTGCTATTGATATTGCAAGAAAAGCTATATATGAATTTTGATGCCATTTTAGCCCTGTTATTATTGGTTTTGCAAAGCTAAACATAATAGCTGAAGCAACTATTCCTATTGGAATCATGAACATTAGTGTATCTTTTAAAATTCTTTTAGTTCCTTCATAATCATTTTTCGCATTAATTTCAGCTATAATTTTAGACATAGCTATTGGTATACCTGATGCTAAAGCTACAAATGTCATATATAAAGGATATGACATTTGGTAGTAACCCATACCTTCATCACCTATTAATCCTTGAATAGGTATTCTAAAAAACAGCCCTAAAAACCTTGCAAATATACTTGCAAATCCTAGTATTACAGTACCCTTTACCAATGATTGTTTCTTCATAATATCCCCCCGAAATTAATATTAACTATTACTTTAAATTAGCCGATTTCAAACTTTAATCTTATCAGAATTTCTTTGAAATTTTCACAGACTATCATTTTAAGTTTTTTCGTTATTACTTTTTAACACTATAATTTTGAAATTCTTAGGCTTAGTCTTACACCTATGCTTATATAGGATTCCAAATTAAATCTTAAAGTTATTCATTTATCAAATGAGAAAACTCAAATTAATATTTTATCAATAACTAACAGATTATTTTAGTTAAAAGTTAAGAGTGAATAGTAAACAGTTGTGGTTATTACTACTCACTTCGTTCCTAGTAATTCTCAACGTATCTTTTTATAAATTTGCAAAGCAAATTATATTGATAGATTTTTTAAAATCATTTTCAGAAAGTGGTTGCCACTTTTATCCTAAATTCTTAATTCATAATGTTCTTAATTCCTAACTAACTATATTTGTACTTATTTTTCTCAGCTGATAACAAAAATTTGATGTATAAATTTAAGTTATAGATTGTATCCCTATATAGGCAATAAGGTTGTCCTTATTTTTAATTTATTTACTATTCAGTGTGTTTATTACTTTAAGTGAAATATTAATGTATTTTTTTTGTTTTATTTAGTTTATATGTTTAATACAGTAACTTTTAGTCAATAGTAATAGATGTAGTTGGAAGGCAAAAAAATAATGGCATATAAATGCCATTATTGTTCCATTTGTTTTCCTAAGAAGGCGGATGCTGTTTCAGCTAATTTTAACTCTAAATCTCCAAATTTTACATTTTCCTCTTTAGAAACTATTATTACTGCTCCAATAGCGTCGCCTTCTGCTATTATAGGGCTAATAACTTGAGATTTATATACATTTTCATCTTCGTTTTCATATAGTGGTATAACTTTTTCTGATCCTTCGCCTAAAATTATAGCTCTACGACCTTCCATTAATGTTTCCACTTCATTAGCAACTTTCTTATCCATATAATCTTTTTTAGAACATCCACTTACAGATATTATACTGTCCTTATCTGCAACAATTACTATATTACCTATTGTTTGTTGAAGTGCTTCTGCATATTCTTTTGAGAATTCACTTAATTCTTCTATTGGAGAATATTTTTTTAATATAACTCCACCTTCTCTATCTGTAAATATTTCTAATGGATCTCCTTCTCTTATTCTAAGAGTTCTTCTTATTTCTTTAGGGATAACTACACGACCTAAATCATCTATTCTTCTTACTATTCCTGTTGCCTTCATCAATGATTCCTCCTCTTTTGAAGTTAATTGTTTTATATTATGCTATTATTATCCTTCTAAATTTGAAATTTTATACACATTTATAAAAATTTCATTTTAAATGAAAAAAAGAAGCTATAACTACAGTTATAACCTCTTTTTATTTATACTATTTTAAATTTTTTTCATATGTTTTTATATTAGCTTCTTTTTGCCACTTTTCTGCTGTTTCATTCCAAGTAGTTTCTTGTTTTTGTTTTTGAAGCTCTGTTTTTATTTCTTCTTTTACTTTATCAAATGCTTTAACTGGATACTCTTGCTTGTCATAACATTTAATAATGTGATATCCCCATTGAGTATGAACTGGTGCTGTAGTGTAATTTCCTTTTGTTAATGGTTTTGCAAATTGCATAAACGTAGCATCAAATCCAGAGTTTTCAAACTCAACCCAACCTAAATCTTCAAATCTATTGCCAGAAGTTTGTGCGTCTTCTTTTTTACTATCATCTGTTTTTGCTGCATCTTTTTCTGCTTGTTTGGCTTTAATATCTTCTCCTACTGCATCAAAATCTTCACCTTTTTTTAATCTCTCTATTACAGCATTAGCTTCTTCTTCTGTTCCAACTAATATATGTTTAAGATTAGTTTTGTTTGGTTGCTCTGTATATTTATCCATATTAGAATCATAATGAGCCTTAATTTCTTCATCAGTTACCTTAACATCTTTAATAACAGCATCATGAACTTTATCATATATCAATTTATTTCTTATATTATTTTTTAAACTTTCTTCTGTTTCTCCAGTTTGTTGTAAAGCAGCTTTAAATTTATCTTCACTATCAAAAGAATCAGTTATAGTTTTATATTCTTTATCTATTTCAGTTTTAAATTCTTCTTCTGTTAGCATAACTTTTAGTTCTGTAGCCTTATTTTGTAATATTTTTTCTCCTACAATTTGGTTTAACATCTGAGTTCTGTATTGAGTTAAAAGAGTTTTTCCTTCTTCAGATTTTAGGTAATCTTCACCTTTTTCTGCAGTTATTTGAGATTGTATAGATTTCATTCTAGCATCTACTTCGGACCTTTTTATTTTCTCCCCATTAATTTTTGCAACAGTTGACTTAGCAACACCTTCTGGAGTTCTTTCTATTAAATTACATCCTACTAAAGAAGTTGTCATTGCAGCTATCAAGCATGTAGCTACTATTTTTTTAACACTTTTCACAATTAATCCTCCATTCAAAATCATCTAGTCATTATATAAACATCTATTTAAATAAAATTCCTCTGATTATTTTAATTTATTTTTATTTCATATGTGTGACATTTGATTTTATTTTAGCATAAAACTTTATATTTTAAAACATTTACCATTTATACAATTTTATGTTTTGTAGCTTTACTATTTTTTTTCATTTAAACTTTGCATAAATTTTACAAGTTCTATTAAGTTATCTAGAAGTTTTTCTTTTTTATCTTCTATTATTTTATACGACATACCAGGTGTCTCACCTATTTTGAAGTTAATTTTCTTAATATATTTATCCAAAATACCATTTAATATATTTTGAGTTAAATATTTTTTATTTTCAAAAGTTAGTACAACTTCTTTTTTGATTTCTTTTATCTCAATTATTCCAACTTCTTTAGCTAAAAATTTAAGATATGCTATATTCATTAAGTTATAAACTGTTGGTGGTATGTCAGAGAACCTATCTTCTATTTCCTCTTGCAGTTCCATCATATAGTCATAACTATCAATTGATGCAATTTTTTTGTATACTTCAATCTTTTGTGTTTCATCTACTATATAGTTAGATGGTATAAATGCATCAATTTTTAAATCTACAGTAGTTTCTATCGGTTCGTTTTCTATATCACCTTTTATTAGTTTTATAGAATCCTCAAGCATTCTACAATACAGATCATAACCTACTACTGCCATATGTCCATGTTGTGATGAACCCATTATATTTCCAGCACCTCTTATTTCTAAGTCCCTCATGGCTATTTTAAATCCAGACCCTAACTCTGTAAAATCTTTTATAGCTTTTAGTCTCTTTTCTGCAACTTCTGTTAAGACTTTATCTTTGGTATAAGTAAAGTAAGCATAAGCTATTCTATTACTTCTTCCAACCCTTCCTCTTAACTGATAAAGCTGAGAAAGTCCCATTCTATCTGCATCATATATAATCATAGTGTTGGCATTTTGAATGTCTATTCCTGTTTCTATTATAGTTGTACAAACAAGCATATCATATTTATAATCAGTAAAATCTAATATGACTTTCTCTAGTTCTTTTTCTGTCATCTGACCATGACCTATTCCAATTCTAGCTTCTGGAACTAATTTTTGCAGATAAGCTGCCATATCTTTTATTGTTTCTACTCGATTATAAACAAAAAGTATTTGTCCATCTCTATTTAATTCTCTCATTATAGCATCTCTAATTAACTGCTCATTAAACTCTACTACATATGTTTGTACTGGATATCTATCCTCTGGCGGAGTTTCTATTACGCTTATATCCCTTACTCCTGTTAAGGACATATGGAGAGTTCTTGGTATAGGTGTAGCTGATAGTGTTAATACCTCTACATTCTTTTTAAGATTTTTTATTTTCTCCTTATGAGTAACTCCAAATCTTTGTTCCTCATCAACTACTAAAAGACCTAAATCTTTAAATTGAACATCCTTTTGTAGCAATCTATGTGTACCTACTAAAATATCAACATTACCTTCTTTTAATTTTTTCAATGTTTCCTTTATTTGTCCTGAAGTTCTAAATCTACTTACCATATCTACTTTTAAAGGAAAATCTGAAAATCTTTTAACCATGTTTTTATAGTGTTGCTGTGCAAGAATTGTTGTTGGCACTAAAAATGCAACTTGTTTTCCTTCCATAACACACTTAAATGCAGCTCTTAGCGCAACTTCTGTTTTACCATAACCAACATCACCACATAAAAGTCTATCCATTGGCTTATCGCTTTCCATATCCATTTTAATATCGTCTATTGATGTTAACTGGTCTGGCGTTTCTTGAAATGGAAATTCATCTTCAAATTGTTTTTGCCAAACTGTATCTTTTCCAAATTTATGACCTTTTATTTGTGCTCTTGTAGCATAAAGTTTAACTAAATCTTCAGCTATATCTTCTATAGATTTCTTAACTTTAGTTTTAGCTTTTATCCATTCGCTACCGCCTAATTTATTAACCTTAGGTGGACTACCCTCTGAACCTATATATTTTTGAACTAAATCTAACTGCTCTGCTGGAACATATAAGGTATCTCCATTATTATAGCTAAGCTCTAAAAAGTCCTTTTTATGCCCTTGTACTTCTAATTGCTTTATCCCCTTATATACACCTACACCATGATTTGCATGTACTACATAATCACCTAATTTAAGCTCTGTAAAACTTTTAATTTTACTTGCACCTTTAACATTTTTACGTTTAACAGATGATTTTCTTTTTGACTGTCCAAAAACTTCTTTATCAGATATAACGCAAACTTTTAAATCTGGACATTCA
Source organism: Clostridium sp. ATCC 25772 (assembly GCF_001573875.1). Taxonomy (NCBI): domain Bacteria; kingdom Bacillati; phylum Bacillota; class Clostridia; order Eubacteriales; family Clostridiaceae; genus Clostridium; species Clostridium sp. ATCC 25772. Next base: position 22,999 of record NZ_LFRG01000041.1, on the reverse strand, counting down.
AACCCTTTTAAAAGATTTCCAAAAGTCACTACAACCTGACCAAGTTCTATATTATCTACAATATCTTTGTAAACTGCTTCTATTTCTCTATCTCTAAGAGTTTGAATCAGTCTTTCTCCTCTTGTTCTTGTTCCTGATAATATTAAAATTCTATAACCATTTTTCTTTTTTTCTCTAATATCATCTATAAGCAAATCTAATTGCCCATGATAATCACTTATTGTAATTTGAGAAAAAGAAGATATGGTTCTTGGTTTTAATATTTTATGTGATTTAGCAATAGCATCTAATGTTATAACCTTTTCATTTTCTAATATATCTATTGCTTCTTCTTTAGACATTAAAAGTTGTGCTTGTTTTGGAAGTATATTTCCTCTTTTTAAGAAAGTTTCATAATTTTGCTCAAATTCAAAATAAACACTTTCCAATTTACCATTACATCTTTGAACATCATCAACTAAAATAAAGCAATTACCAATGTAATCTAAAAGTGTTGACATTGTTTTATAAAAATACGGCGTATAACTATCTATAGTTTCAAAAGTCCATGTCTCCTTTAATGCTTCTAAATTGCCAGAAATTATAGCATTTAAACGCTCACTAGCATCAAAATTCTTATTTTTCTCAAAGTTTTTCATGGATTCCGTAAAATCTTTTTCTATTTGCTCATATGCAAATTTTATACTTTCTTCATCTGTTATTATTTCTTTTGCTGGAAATATATTAACAGTTTTAACTTTTTCAATACTTCTTTGGCTATCAACGTTAAATGTTCTTATAGAATCTATTTCATCATCAAACCATTCTATCCTGTAAGGGTATGCCCCTACTGGTGGAAATACGTCTAATATACCACCCCTTATTGAAAATTGACCTTTAGACTCAACCATATCACATCTTTCATATCCACATTGAATAAGTTTTTCAGTAAGTTCAGTCATATCAACTACTTTTCCAACCCTTAGTGAAAAGATATATTTTTTAAACATATCTACTGGAGTGTATAAACCTATTATTGCGTCTATAGGTGCTACAATTACTTGGGATTTATTTTTTATTATATTACTTAATATTTTAAGTCTTTCCCACCTAACATCTCCAGATATAGCATCTGCATTATAAAAAACAACCTCTTTAGATGGAAAATAGAAAACTTTATCTATATATAAATTTAAATCTTCATAGATATTTTTAGCTTCTACATCACTATGAGTTAATATTAATATTTTTTCATTTACATTTTCGTATACAGCGTTTATCAAATAGCTTTTTGAAGATTCAGAAAGTCCATAAACTCCTATTGGAAATCTATTATTTTCTATGCTTTTTGATATTTCTTTAAATTCTTTACTATTCCTTAATGGCGACATAATTCCATTTAATCTCAAAAGTATCACCTCTACTTTAAAAACTTTAGCCTCGCCTTATATATAATTTTAGGCTAAAATTTTAAATTATATTATGTTTACAGTAATCTTTTAAATAACTAAGCTAATATTTTTTCATAAAAACTTTTGTTAATTAAATTACCACTTATTTAAATTTTAAATAAGGCATATAAAAAAATAACAATTCAACTATATATTCTTCAATACAACAAACTTAAAGCCATTTATAGTACACTATATATGACTTTTAACTATTAGGTATTATGTAAAATAAACAATAGTTCAAACTTATTATCTTTTGAATATGCCTAAGTATAGGACTATAATAATAGCTAGGCCTTAAATCCATTAAATTTATTCATAGCCTCTGCAGTATTTTGAGATATTATTGTTTCTACTGCATCTATTGCTGGTTTAAAGGTTTTTTCTAATAATTCTCTTTCTTCTTTTGAAAACTTACCTAATACATGGTTCACTAAATCCCCTGCTGGACCTCCAACACCTATTTTTATTCTTGGAAAAATATCTGTACCTAAATGAGCTATTATATTTTTAATTCCGTTGTGTCCACCAGCACTTCCCTTAGGTCTTATTCTAATATTACCAACTTCTAAACTTATATCATCATAAATTACTATTACATTATCATTTGGTATTTTATAAAAATCACAAACCTCTCTAACACTTTCACCACTTAAGTTCATAAATGTCTGAGGTTTTAAAAGAATTATCTTCTCACCATTTATATTTGTCTCTCCGTACATACCTTTAAATTTTTGCCTATTAACATCAATATTATACTCATTTGCAAACAAATCTATAATATCAAAACCTACGTTATGTCTTGTTTTATCATACTTATCTCCTGGGTTTCCAAGTCCAACTACTAAATACATTTTTACCTCCAATTTTTCTGCCGTTAATCTATATATTTTATACTAATTCTCATTTATTAAATTCTAAAGTTATTCATTTATCAAGTAAGAAATTTTAAAATTAACATCACTAATAGTTATAGATTTTAACTTTTAACTTGCTATATATATAATTTAACCTATTTTATCATAAGTTATATTATATAACAAAAAACAACAATACACACTAAAACCTATAAAATAATATTAAAGACCACAAAAATATTGATTTTAATTTAAATACAAAAAACGGCCTATAGCCGCTCTTTATAAATATAATATAATATATTTCAAACCCTGTACTTATTATATCATCCTATAATATCCTAATTTGACATTTATAAGTTCGTACTGACCGTTTTTAAATACTTTACAAACTACAATGTCTCCTTCTTTGCAATTTTTTATACTTCTATTCAAATCTTCAATTTCTTTTAACTCAAAATTATTTATAGACATAATAATATCTGTAGGCCTTATACCAACCTTATAAGCATCACTATCTTGTATTACATCTTTAACATATATGCCCATAATTCCATCATCCTTGTCTTTGGCAATAGCTTTTTCTCCGCTAACACCTAATCCTAATTTTAATGGATCTCCTTTTTTCATAAGCACATCAATTATTGCCTTTGATTCTTTTATAGATATAGCTAAACTCTCATTAGTACCTTTTTCTGAGTAATTTAAAAGATTATTATTTATTCCTATAAGTTCTCCTTTTAGATTGCAAAGTGGAGTTCCACTATCCTCTACAGAAATTATAGCACTGCTTTTTATAGCTGTATAACCTATAGGTTTATTTGTTTGTCTATCCATAACAGATACTCTTTGATTAGCATTTTTAATATCACCAAAGGAATAATTACCTTTAAAAGAGGTTGCAATAGGATTTCCTATTGCTATAACCTCATCACCATTATTTACTTTTGAAAAATCTCCAAAGGCTATAGGTGTCAATCCCTCTGCTGATATCTTTATAACAGCTAAATCTAAAACAGCATCTACACCTATAACATCAGCATAATAAATCTTATTATTATATAATTTTACTTTTATATCGTCTGCTTTGTTTATTATGTGTTGATTTGTAACAATATAACCATCGGAACTTATAATTGTTCCTGCACCACTATTTATTTCTGCGTTTTCATCATTACTCACTTTACTTATAGAAACCACAGATTTTTCTAGCATATCTGCAAGTTCCTGTAGTGCCTGTTTTTTATCCGATGATATAAGGGCCTCTTCATTTAAAGAGTTTTCATTCATAAAATTTTCAAATTTATAGTCAAATACCATTTTCGAAGTAATCGCTCCTGAAAGTGAAGCTATCAAAACATATATAATTATATTAGTAACCTTTTTATATATATGCTTTTTTCTATTTTTAGCCTTTTGAAATCTAATATCACTACTTGTATATATCTGTGAATCAAATCCCAATTTGTTATTATCCATATAGCTCCACCTCCCTTAATCCATTTAAACTAATGTTAATGTAAATGTGAACATTACTCCATTTTCTGTATTCTCTACCCAAACATCTTCATCTAACATATTTATTATTTTCTTTACAATAGATAATCCAAGACCAGAACTAACTCTATTAGTTCTTGACTTGTCCCCCTTATAGAATCTTTCCCAGATATTTTTAAGTTCTTCTTCATCTATATGGCTTGCTGAATTTTCTATTGATATATAAGCTTTTCCGCTTTTAGTTGTACAAGATAGATTTATATGAGTACCCTCTTTTGAATGTTTTATTGCATTATCTAATAAATTTAAGATAACTTGAAATATTCTATCTTGATCCCCGTAAACTAAAAGTTCATCCGATTCAAAAATTACATCGACACTTATTTTTTTCTCTTTTATTTTACCTTCATTTTTTAATATGCTAAGTCTTATTATTTCATTAATATCTATTTTTCTTAACGCAAGCTTTATTCGTCCTTCTTCTATAGCAGACATATCTAAAAGGTCATTTACAAGCCTCGCCAGTCTTTGAGTTTCTTCATAAGCAATTGTTAAATACTGATTTTCCTTTTCTTTTGGAACCACTCCATCTAGTATGCCCCTTATGAATCCGTTTATAGATGTAATTGGCGACCTAATATCATGTGAAACATTACAAATAAACTCTCTTCTGTTTCTATCAACTTTTTCTAGGGAATCTGCCATAGAATTAAAAGCCTTTGCAAATTGTCCAATTTCATCATTACTATTTATCTCTACTCTTTTTTCTACATCCCCATTGGCAATTTTCCTTGCAACGGCACTCATATTTTGTAATGGCTTAATTACAATTTTATCAGTGAAAAAATATATTATTACTATGGATAAAACCATAACAATTCCTGTTGATAACCAAATTATTTTATATATGTGACTTAAAGAATCTTTTAGATAATCCATAGATATATCGACAAGTATAAATGATGATATATCATCATTTTTGTCTTTTATATCTTTCATTAAAACATAATCACCTTTTGAAAATAGTTGATTATCCTTTTTTACTTCTTTTAGAGTATTCTTTTCCCCAAAATCATTTAATATAACTTCTGTATCTGAAAATATTTGCTTTCCAACTAAATCTTTACCTTTTTCATCTGTTGAGACGAATATATACCCATTCCTATCTATAAGATATACATTTTCGTAAAAATATTTACCTATAAACTCTAATGATGAATTTAAATCTTCATAGCTTAAATTTCCATTTCCCTCAACATAACTTAATGATAAATCTTCAACTATTTTTATATGTTCTAATACTTCTTGCTGTTTTCTTTGTATATAATAATCATTAAACCAAATCGACAAAACAGTAGCTATTAAAGATAAGCTCAAAAATATTATAACAGTATATATAAATACCATTTTGGAGAATAGGTTTTTTTTTATCATTATTTCACCTCAAATTTATATCCTACACCCCAAACAGTTTCTATTTGCCAGTTAACCCCACCTGCTATTTTTTCTCTTAGTCTTTTAATGTGAACATCTACTGTTCTTGAATCTCCAGGGTAGTCATATCCCCAAACTTCACATAATAATTGTTCTCTTGTAAACACTCTATTTTTATTGCTTGCAAGATAGTAAAGTAATTCAAATTCCTTAGGTGGCATTTTAACTTCTTCATTTTTATATACAACACTATAGGAATTAGCATCTACAATTAAACTATCATATGTTATTGTTTCTTTACTTTCTGATTCCATTGTATACCTTCTTAAAACAGCCTTAACTCTAGCTATTAATTCTTTAGGCTCAAATGGTTTTACTATATAATCATCTGCTCCAAGTTCTAAGCCTAAAACTTTATCAAAAGTTTCCCCTTTAGCTGTTACCATTATAACTGGTGTTTCACTATCTTTTCTTATCCATTTTAAAACATCCATTCCGTCTACGTATGGTAACATAACATCTAATATTACCAAATCTGGTTTGAAATTTAAAAAACTTTCCTGAGCTTCTTTACCATCATGTGCAGTCTTTATACAGTAACCTGCACTCTCTAAATACATTTTTATTACCTCGCAGATGTTTTTATCATCATCTACTACTAACACTTTTGCAATTGAGCCTTCCATCACACATACCTCCTAAGCTAACATACTTAAATGCGCATTATTTATTCTTATTTTTTCTATTACTTGTATAAAAATCCAATTAAAAATTATATTTTATTTTTAAAATTGAATATAGAAAATCTATCATCTCTGAGTAAAAGTACTTATTTAATATAATATGGTTTATTACATATTTTAAGTCTCTATTCCTATTATACTTGGTACAAGCTATAAAATTAAGATTTGTTACAAAATATTCAAAAATTGTTCGTAAATTAAGCTTATTACTTAAAAAATACATAATTTATTGGTTATAATTTTATCTTTTTTATGATTTAAACTATAATTTTATAATTTCAACTGTTATTTTTAGATTTTTCTGTAAATTGTTTTTATTATTATATACTTTTTGTTGTTTAAAATAGAGGCACAAAATACCAAAAAGATAATTCTATTAGATATTTGTGCCTCTACCTTTGTATCCATTATAATATATACTTACATTTTAATAAATTATAATATTATTTTTTATTATTAATCAAATAATTTACTTACAGATACATCTTCATATATTCTTTTAACTGCTTCTGCAAATATAGGTGCAACTGATATTGTTTTTATCTTATCAATTTGCTTTTCTTCTTTTAATTCAATTGTTCCTAAAACAATAAGTTCTTTTATTGAAGATTTTTCAATTCTTTCTATTGCTGGGCCAGATAAAACACCATGTGAACAGCATGCATAAACTTCTTTAGCACCTCTTTCAACTAGTGCATTTGCTCCATTACATATAGTTCCTGCAGTGTCTATCATATCGTCTATAAGTATAACTCTTTTACCTTTTATTTCCCCTATTATGTTCATTACTTCACATACATTAGCTTTTGGTCTTCTTTTATCAATTATTGCTATTGGTGCATTTAATCTATCTGCAAAGTTTCTTGCACGAGTTACACTTCCTAAGTCTGGAGAAACCACCACAACGTCATCTTGATCTTTAAAACCATTTTCGATGAAGTATTTAGCTAGTATTGGTGCACCTGTTAAGTTATCAACTGGTATGTCAAAATAACCTTGAATTTGAGCAGCATGTAGGTCCATTGTTAATACTCTATCTGCACCTGCTGCTGTTATTAAATCTGCAACTAATTTAGCTGTGATTGGATCTCTTGCCTTAGCTTTTCTGTCTTGTCTTGCATATCCATAATAAGGCATAACTGCAGTTATTCTTCCTGCTGATGCTCTTTTTAAAGCATCAATCATTATTAAAAGTTCCATTAAATTGTCATTTACTGGTGAGTTTGTTGGTTGAACAACAAAAACATCAAGCCCTCTAACTGTTTCTGCTATATTAACAGATATTTCACCATCGCTGAAGTGCCCAACTTTTGACTCCCCAACTTTTAGTCCTAGAATATTGGCTATGTCCTCTGCTAACTTTGGATAAGAATTTCCTGTAAAAATCTTAATGTTTTTACCATGCGATATCATATGTAGTCCTCCCATTTTATTACTTATTATTTTTTTTAACCCAATTTTCTTTATTTATTTGCCTTGCTCTTGCTATTGCTAAAGCGTTTTCAGGCACTTTTTCTGTAATAGTTGATCCTGCTGCAATGTAAGTGTTGCTTTCTACTTCAACTGGAGAAACTAAGTTTGTATTACAACCAATAAATGAATTGTCTCCAACTATAGTTTTATGTTTATTTACTCCATCATAGTTCACTACCACTGTACCACAACCAAAATTACAGTTTTTACCTACTTCTGCATCACCTATATAAGTTAGATGAGATATTTTTGTTCCATCACCTATTTGGGATTTCTTAACTTCAACAAAATCTCCTATTTTAACTTTATTTCCTATAACACTTTGTGGACGTATATATGCAAATGGTCCTACTGTTGTTTCTTTTCCTACTGTACTTTCCATTATTACTGAACTTTGAATTGTTACATTTTCTTCTATGACACTATCTTTTATTCTACATCCTGGATAAATTGTACAATTATCTTTTATTACAGTTTTTCCTTCTATAACGTTATTTGGATAAATAATTGTATCTTTTCCTATTTCAACATCACAATTTATATAAACATTATTAGGATCTATTAATATAACTCCATTTTCCATGTGTTTTTTATTAATTCTTTTTCTCATTATCTCTTCTGCAACTGCAAGTTCTACTTTAGAATTTACTGCTGTAATTTCATCAACTGGAACATCTACAGCTCCTACTTTTTTTCCTTCTTTTTTTAGTATTTCTATTACATCTGTTAAATAGTATTCTCCTTGATTGTTATTATTATTTAATTTTGATAATGTAGATAATAATGATTCTATATCAAAGCAATACATGCCAGAATTTATTTCTTTTACCTTAACTTCTTCTTCATTACAGTCTTTAAATTCTACAATTTTTTCAACTTGATTTTCTTCATTTCTAATAATTCTTCCATATTTAGCTGGGTTTTCCATTATTGAAGTTAATATAGTTGCACTATACTGATTTTCTTCATGATAGCTAAATAATTTTTCAACTGTAGTTTTTGTAATTAATGGGCCATCTCCTACAAATATAGCTACTGTTCCTTTTTTACCTTTTAAAAAGTCTTCAGCACACATTACTGCATGGCCTGTTCCTAATTGTTCCTTTTGAACAGAATATTGAACTTTTCTACTTTCAGTACCTGCTTTTACTTTTTCAGCACCGTTTCCTATTACTACATCAATATCCTCTATATCACACTTTCTTAAAGTATCTATAACGTGATTTATCATTTCCTTACCGCAAACTTTATGTAACATTTTTGGAATGTCTGATTTCATTCTCGATCCTTGTCCAGCGGCTAATATAATGGTACATTTATACACTTAAAACACCTCTTTAAATAATCTATTTCTTACTATGAATAAGTTTTTATTAAATATGTATTAAATATTCATTACGTTATATATTTAAAATAAAATTAATGACATATCATTAATAATTATACTTCTCTTTTATTTAATTTTTTTATATATAATTTTCAACTATTTAATTTTCTATTAATTTTGTATAAAATTTTTTTACGCAATAAATTGCTTTTAAATAAATTTATAAAATATTATTTATATCCTTATTAATTATATTTTATATACTAATGTTTTGCAAATAAAAGTGAATATTTTTATACTTTTATGTGAAAAAGTACACCTTTTTTTGCTAATTAATCCTCTTTTTTAACATAATTTGTTACACTTTTTTCTTTTTTTTGAATAAATTATACATTTAAAAGCATAAAAAAATAAAAAGGAGTGTACTCCTTTTTATTTTAAACTTCACTCTATTCTGAATCTGGTTCTACTTTAGGTTCTTCTTGTATAACCCTTTCATACTCAGTAAGAATAGCTGTTTGTATTTTTTCTCTTGTTTCTGTATTAATTGGGTGAGCTATATCCTTAAACTCTCCATCTGGAGTTTTTCTACTAGGCATAGCAATGAAATAACCATTTTGTCCCTCTATAACTTTAATGTCGTGTATAACAAATTCATTATCGAAAGTTATAGAAACTATTGCTTTCATTTTTCCCTCTGTGGCAATTTTTCTTATTCTAACATCTGTAATTTGCATGAATTCCACCTCCAAGCTGTACTATAAGAGTATTATTCTCCATATTTTTCAAATTTCCTTCTTTTTGTTGAATAATTTTTTATTTTCTGTATTTTCTATCTCCTATTCGAATTCTACTTATCTATATGTGAAAATTATCATTCATTCAATTACAATTAATTTATAAATCTACATTTACCACTACAATAAAATTCTTTTAAAAACTTAATTTGATATAGTGTTCCAAGTTAACCTTTAAAACTATTCATTTACCAATGAGAACATCAAAAATAATATTTTATTGATAGTTAACAGATTATTTCAGTTAAAAGTTAAAAGTTGCAACACTTCGCTAGTTAAAAGTTAATAGTGAATAGTTAAGAGTTACGGTTATTACTACTCTCTTCGTTCCTAGTAATGCTAAACGTATTTTTTTATATAAATTTGCAATGCAAATTATATTTATAGATTTAAAAGAAAGTGGTTGCCACTTTCATCCTGAACTCTTAACTCTTAATTCTTAACTCTTAACTACCTAAAGCTGTGCTTGTTTTTTTAATACAACAAAAATTTGTATTCCTATAAAGTACGCTTATCAGAAGGGTTAACCATAGCTCTTCCCTCTTGGTTTATTCCATTAAACTCAATTATTGATATGTAATTATCCATTAGCTTTTCTTGTCCTTCTGAATTATTATCTACTAACACTCCACAAGCTAAAAGTTCACTATCAAACTCTGAAAGCAGCTCCTTTATACCTTTTGCAGTTCCGCCACCTCTCATAAAATCATCTATAAACACGCATTTACTATTCTTTTTCATTGCTTTTCTTGAAAGGGACATTGTTTGTATTCTCTTATTTGTTCCTGATATGTAATTTACATAAACACTTGCACCTTCTGTAACTTTATTTCTATTTCTTACTGTTACTAATTGAACCCCTAAATTTTTAGCAACTTCATATGCTAGTGGAATTCCTTTAGTTTCTATTGTTACAACATAATCAACGTCTAAATCTTTAAATATTGATGATAATATTTTTGCTGCTGGAACTATTATATTTGGATTAAATATTAAATCAGTAACATATAAAAAGTCCCCAACCATTACTCTATCTTCTTCACTTGCTATTTCACAAAGTTTTTTTTCAAATTTTTCTTTTTCTTCTTCTGATATATCTACAGTAAACTTTATTCCTCCAGCTGCTCCTGAAACAGTTTCAACTTTACCTACTGATAATTTTTCTAACGTCTCTCTAACAATAACTACGTCTTCACTAACTGTTGACTTTGCAGCATTAAACATTTCTGTAAATGTATTTAAGTTCACCACTTTATTTGGTGTTTCAGTTAAAACTTTAGTTATTCCTACTATTCTTTGGTTTCTACTAAACTTATCACAATCTCTTCCCATATTTAACTACCTTTCTGAATAAGAATTTTAATAAATTTATATAAAAATCTATACTACATCTCGAATAAAACTGATATGATTTCTTTCACCTTATCATTGCATATATAATAATTAACTTCAAGACCATCTCTGTTGCCTTTTATTATACCTGCGGATCTTAATTTTTGTAAATGTTGAGAAACTGTAGATTGTGGCAAATCTAAACAATTTTGCATACACGTTACATTTCTTTCACCTTGCTCTAATAATCCTTTAACTATACATAATCTAACTGGATGTGCTAGTGCTTTTAATATATCTGCATACTCTACATACAATTCTTTTATATCCTTATTCATAACATCAACAACCTTTCTACCTAAATATAAACCTTTAAATAATATCTATATATTATAATCTTTAAATATAACCATCATGCTATATCGATTTATAAATTCTAACCTAATATAGTAAAATATTTTTATATATATTTGTATAATTAATTTACCTTTAAACGTAAATTTTAAGATTAAAATCTTTTATATAATACAATATTATCATATTTCCCTGTGTTTAGTCAGTATTTATATATTTTTATCATCTTTCACTGAAAATAAACCTACTTTAATAAGATAAAATCTTAAACTTAAATATGAAGTTGTTTCCCAATCTGTTTATTTAAGCAAGAACTTTTTAGATTAAATAAAAACAGGTGAAATATTTTAGCATGTTTATTATTTTTGAATATTTGAGAAAACATTTGGAATAATAAATATAACATTTATTTCTTTAAGAGGTGATAACATGAAAAAAATTTTTACTGAAGAAGATTTGAAAAATGCTTATAATCTTGGAAAACAACAAGGTGCATTAGAATCTAATAATTTAAATAATAGTTCTAGAACAGACGAGTTTTCTTCTCAACTACCAATGGATAACTCAATTGTAAAATCCGTTGAAACAGACTCTCTTATTAGATTAAGATAAATAAAAGGCTTAGATATTTCTAAGCCTTTTATTTATGTAGTTATAACGCTTTGCTAATTAAGAGTTAAGAGTGAATAGTTAACAGTTGCGGTTATTACTAATCACTTCGTTCATAGTAATTCTAAACGTATTTTTTTATAAATTTGCAAGGCAAATTATATTAATGGATTAAAAAGAAAGTGGCCTCCACTTTCATCCTGAATTCTTAATTGTTAACTTTTAACTATTAACTATCTAAGGGACTGGCTAACTTTTTTACTTATGATAACTAACTTTAAAGAGCTACTCTCTATTTTATGTAATTAAACCATTCGTGCCTGTCCCATTTGTTACGGCTATAAACTCTGAGTATAACTTTTGTTAGTTTAATCTCTCAAATTTAGAATTTATGCCTTTCAATTAAAAAGAAACTGGTACTCCAGTTTCCTCAAGAACTCTTAACTTTTAACTTTTAACTTTTAACTATCTAAACTCCAGTTTCCTCCATCATTGTCAATTATCCATTGTCAAATGTCAATTATATAATGTTCTTAACCTTTAATTTTTTAATCGTTAAATGTCCATTGTCAATTATATAACTTGGAAAATAAAGAATTTTAAGTAGTAAGATTCTTCATCTGCTGTCCATAATATAGGATGGTCTGGGGCTTGTGTTTTAAATTCAACTTGTCTTAATAATCTACCTGCATCCCTTGCAGCTTCATATATAGCTTCTTTGAACGATTGTGGATCCATAAAATGAGAACAAGAAGCTGTTACTAAATATCCACCTTTTTTAACAAGTTTTATACCTCTAAAGTTTATTTTCTTATATCCTTTTTTAGCATTTCTTATAGTTTCTCTTGCCTTTGTAAATGCTGGTGGATCAAGTATAACTACATCATACTCTTCTTTCTCATAGTTAAGTTCTTTTAAAATTTCAAAAGCATCATGACATTCAAATTTAACTGTATCTTCAAGGTTGTTAAGTTCTGCATTTTTTCTACAAAAATCTACTGCATGCTGAGATATATCTATTCCTAAAACACTCTTAGCTCCTGCAATTCCTGCATTTAATGCAAAAGACCCTGTATGTGTAAATACATCTATTACATCTGCATCTTTACATATTTTATGTATTGCTTTTCTATTTTCCTTTTGGTCTAAGAAAAATCCTGTTTTTTGACCATTTTCTATATCAACATTATATTTAACACCATTTTCTTCTATAGTTATCATAGTTTCAAAAGGCTCAGTTAAAAAACCTTTTTTAAGTTCCATACCCTCTTTTAATCTTACCTGTGCATCACTTCTCTCATAAACACCTCTTGCACCATACTCTTCTACAAGTATATCTACAATAATTTGTTTATATTGATCAATACCTAATGCTAAAGATTGTATAACATATACATCTTCAAATTTATCTATTACTATACCTGGAAGAAAATCAGCTTCTCCGAATATAAATCTACAAGAAGATGTATCAACAACCTTTTTTCTATATTCCCATGCATCTTTTAATCTTTTTCTAAAAAACTCTTTATCAATCTCTTCATTTATATCTCTTGTCATTATTCTTATAGATATTTGAGATGCATCATTTATGTATCCTTTACCTATAAACTTATCTTCCGCTGTATAAACTTCAACTATATCACCATTTGTATATTCACCATCATAACCTTGTATTTCTGTTGAAAAAACCCATGGATGACCACTTAATGTTCTTTTTCCTCTACCCTTGTCTAAATAAAACTTACAAGCCATTCTATTGATTGTCACCAAAAATTATAAGAATTAAATTCTTTAGTATTTTATAATTTAATCTTTGCAATGTTCTTTGTTTCTGGCAACATCCTCCTTTTTTTAGTTTATTTTTTGAACACTGTCTTTAGTTTCTTACATATTCCATTGTTTATTTTTTTACATTCTGATTATATTGTACAGCATAATTTCATGCAAGAATTAATAAATATAAAATCTATTTTAAAATTTCTTCTATGCTGTACCCTTTATCTTTTAAGTATTTGCTTTTTTTAGGAGTCTCTATTACTTGTGCTCCATAAATACTATTATGTTCGCCTATATAGTAACTTATTAGTACACTTATAATATAGTATGGTATTGCCCTATCACCAAACATTTCAATTCCAAGCATTATTGTTGCTATTGGTGTATTAGTTGCACTACCAAAAACACAGATTAAACCAAGTGCCGCTAATAATGATGGTTCTATATGAGCTATTTGTCCAATTGCACCACCTAAAGATGCCCCTATATCAAATAAAGGAGTTACTTCTCCCCCCTGAAATCCAGATGCTAATGTTAGTACAGTAAGTATAAATTTCTTAATAGAATCACCTATTGAACTCGTACCATTAAAGCCTGCATCTATTAACCAAGTACTTAATCCTCCATATTCATAAAAATTAAATATTACTATTATAATAAGAACAATAAAAGATGATATTAATGCTCTAAGTAAATAATTCTTTATTTTACTAGAGTACATTTTCTTTAAAAATTTTATACTTCTAGAGAATAGCTTACCTACAATTCCAAAAATACAAGCTGAAATTATAGTTATAACTAATGTATATATAGTTATATTGGGAACTGAAATTATAGAGTGTATAGAGTTTTTTATTCCAAAAAAATTTGTTACATAATCTGCAACATACGCACCTATAAAACAAGGAAATATAGACTCATAACTTAGTTTACCAATAAAACAAACTTCAACTCCAAAGAATGTCCCAGCAAGTGGAGTTCCAAATACAGAACCAAAAGCAGAACTGATTCCTACCATTATTAAGGTTTTTTTATCTTTTCCCTCTAGTTTAAATATATTAGCTAATTTATTAGTTACGGTTCCTCCTATTTGAACTGCCGTTCCCTCTCTTCCTGCAGAACCACCTACAAGATGTGTCAGAACTGTAAATATAAATGTTAAAAATGCCATTCTTAATGGTACTTTAGTTTCCTTATGAGTGCTTTCAATAATAAGGTTGTTTCCTCTTTGAGAGCCTTTGCCATAATTATTATATATAAATGCTGTTGCTACACCAATGACTGGAATTAAATAAAATAATTGATAATGACTCATACGAAAATTAGTAACATACTCTAAAGACTGTAGAAAAATAGCAGACGCACATCCCATAATTACTGCTGTTAAAATTATAAGGGTAAATAGTTTTATATGTCTTTTAAATTCCATGAAAATTTTATCTCCTTTCTATATTTATGTTTTCCAAAGTTATAAATAAACAAACTGCTATTTAACTTTATTCAAAAACTTTAAAGTTTTTGAAAGTAAAAAAGACTAATGAATCTACGACAAAAAAATCATAGAAGTCATTAGTCTGTAAAGACGGTTTAGAATATTCATGGGAGAACTTCATTCCCAGTTAATAAGGCATAATCAAAGGAATACTAGGTTAGTATTCTTGCCTATTTAATTTCTTATTTATTTTTACATTCATAAATATATCATAACAGCACCTATTTTTCAATTATGCATAACCCTATTTTGTTTATATTCCACAAAATTCTTTTGACATAATATAATATAATCATTTAAACTATAAGTCGTATGAAATAAAATAGTAGACTAAAATTATAACATAATTTGAAATTAATTATAAATTATATATACATATTAAAGGAGATTTAGGATGAGTATTCTTACGGTAAAAAATATGAATCACGGATTCGGCGATAGAGCTATATTTGAAGATGTTTCTTTTAGACTTTTAAAAGGTGAACACGTTGGACTTATTGGTGCTAACGGTGAAGGTAAATCTACTTTCATGAACATAATTACAGGTAAATTAATGCCTGATGAAGGAAAAATTGAATGGTCAAACAGAGTAAGAGTTGGTTACATGGATCAACATGCACAACTTCAAAAGGGCGAAAGCATAAGAGACGTTTTAAGAGGCGCTTTTAAATATCTATTTGATTTAGAAACTGAAATGTTAGCAATAACTGATAAAATGGCAGAGGCTACCCCTGAAGAACTTGAAAAGTTACTTGAAGATATGGGAACTATTCAAGACCTACTAGATAACAATGGTTTCTATGTTATAGATGCTAAAGTTGAAGAAGTGGCAAGAGGATTAGGTCTTAATGATGTAGGCCTTGATAAAGATGTTACTGATTTAAGTGGTGGTCAAAGAACTAAAGTTTTACTTGCAAAACTGCTTCTTGAAAACCCAGACATATTACTTCTTGATGAGCCCACTAACTATTTAGATGAAGTACATATAGAATGGCTTAAGCGTTATCTACAAAACTATGAAAATGCATTTATATTAATATCACATGATATTTCATTCTTAAATTCAGTAATAAACCTTGTTTATCATGTTGATAATAGGCAGTTAAATAGATATGTTGGAAGTTATGATGATTTCCAAAGAATATATGAAGCTAGAAAGAAACAATTAGAGCAAGCTTATGAAAGACAACAAGCTGAAATTGCTAAACTAGAAGATTTCGTTGCAAGAAATAAAGCTAACGTTGCTACAACTGGTATGGCTAAAGCAAGACAAAAGAAACTTGATAAAATAGATAGAATTGAACTTGCACAAGAAAAACCAAAACCAACATTCAATTTTAAAGAAGCTAGAACTTCTGGAAAAATGATATTTGAAACTAAAGATTTAGTTATAGGTTATGGTTCACCTCTATCTAAACCACTAAATTTATATTTAGAAAGAGGTAAAAAAGTTGCTCTTGTTGGCGCTAATGGACTTGGAAAAACTACACTTTTAAAAAGCCTTATGGGTGAAATAAGAGCATTAAGTGGAGAAGTTGAACTTGGTGACTATCAATATATAGGCTACTTTGAACAAGAAATAAAAGATGCAAATTATAACACTTGTATAGAAGAATTTTGGCAAGACTTCCCTGGATATACTCAGTATGAAGTTCGTTCTGCCCTTGCAAAATGTGGACTTACAACAAAACACATAGAAAGCAAGATAATGGTTCTATCAGGAGGAGAAGCATCAAAAGTTAGACTTTGTAAAATATTAAACAGAGAAACTAACATACTAATCCTTGACGAGCCTACAAACCACTTAGATGTAGATGCTAAAGAAGAATTAAAAAGAGCATTAAAAGCATACAAAGGAACAATCCTAATGGTATGCCACGAACCAGAATTCTATCAAGACATAGTAACAGATATCTGGAATTGTGAAGAATGGACAACTAAAATAGTGTAATGAAATTAAGGAGCTATTGCAAAACCAACTAAAGGTTAGATGAGCAATAGCTCTTTTTCACGTGTAAATTACTTAATATATATGATTAATTGTGGAAAAAATTTAAACATCTCTTCAGAAAAAACCTGTGTTTTGCAGTATAATTATTTTATTAATACTAAAATTCAAAAGAAATCATCATTTACAGCGTTTCAAGTTGGTATTTAAAATTATGTAATGAATTTATTGATAAGAACTATGGTAACTATAACTTTAAACCGTTATTCAGTTAGTTATTTCAAGAAACTCTAATAATCTTTTTCAAAATTTTTAGGACTAAACGGCTGAATCGACGTCCTGTCTAGGCAGTCGCGAAACCCATCCTTGGGTTTCGGTCCTAAAAATATTAAAAAACATCATAAGAGTATTAATACCTCTACAACGTACAACCTAGTCCTTAGCTTTAGGTGTTGTAGGAATGAGAGTGGTTACGACTTAACGGTAAGGGGGGAACAGTATGGAACTCTAGAGAGTTGGGAACTAGGAGCAGATATAAGCACGTTGGACAAGCTTGATGTGTAGAAAGCTCCTAGACGCAAATGTAACAGCTAAGGTGCGAGATGGTGGCGACTGAGAACTCAGGGCATTTCCAATGACAGTTACTTCCTTATGTTTGAATGTATTAGTATGTTCAAATGTAAGGGAATAACTACGTCCAAAAGCTTCTTTAAATCTAGGGCATTTTCCTTTTATTGCAATTAGAAGTCAAGTTATATTAAAAATATTTATGCAGAACGGAATAGAGAGATTAAAATTTGAGGTAAGTCGTAAGTCGTAGCTCCTAGCGTGATTCTGTGGGGAGTGTGGCCAGGTAGCAAATCGTTAGTTGACCACAAAACCTATTGTACAGGAGAAGTGAATTTAAAGAAACTTTTAATTAGAGAGACTGTATATATACATCAATAGATATGAAATACAGTAAAAAAGTATAGGGAAATTGCTGGTAAATATTTAGTCTAAAAGCAAATAGAAATGTTAGATTTTTCAGTGATTTGGAGTAAAATACGTACCATCTATTTTATTTTTTGATAAAAATAAAGAGTATAAGAAGGTTGATTTTGATATAACAGCAGAGGGTTTTGATATAAAATCATTGGAAGAAGGAATTAGTCCATATCTTTCTACATATAAAAAATAAGAAGGAGTGTGTTTAATATGGAATATAATGCGTTAAAAGATATTATGTCCTACTTTTACTTTGAATTTAATATAAACTATGTGCTAGGTGCTATTATGCTAGTGAATACTATTAAAATTATCAAAGATTACACTAGTATTAGAAAAAGCAATAGCGAAATCTTCCATAACATTAAATCAAGTTACTATGACTTAATTATAAGTAGTTTTGTTATGATAGGGTTATATAATGGAGTTATGTTTCAAGGCGTTATTGCAGATATCTCAAGTGAATATAGTCAGTTATGGATAACTAAAATGATGATAGTAGGCATAGTTTCTTTTGTGCTTTTTATTATTCAGTTAATTTTCTTTATGATGTTAAAGAAGTATAAACGTGATGTTACAAATTTAGAAAAGTAGTTATCGAATAATTAATAAAACAATAAAAAAGCTGAAAAGCTTGTCCGCGCAATATAAAATTATGCAAAGAAGAGAATATCATTAGAAGGTATTGCTCAATGTCAATAGGATATGACGCCAGCATTAGTTGCTGGCGTTTTTGTTTTTAAGTGTATAAAGGCATGGTTTTTATCGATGGCAGAAACTTTGAAACAGCAGTTGATAATGTAGAATTAGAAACTATATTTATTAAAATGAATAATGAATGGATTGTAAAAGATATATATTATTGTTAAAAACCTTTAGTATATAATTATTTATATATTGAGATTATAATCATTTTCTTATAGAATTTTAAGCACTTTAGAGCCTGACCAATATTTTATGCATCCTAATTTTTGTAAATAAGCTCGAATAAAGTTGAAAGGAAGATTACATAAAGGTATAATTTTGAATTAGACATATGAAAAAAATAATTAGTCAAAGATTCAAAGGATATTTGTCACGATACAAGGAGATAAAACTCTGTCATAGTAAGGCTATGTATATATGTATTTTGTTGACGAAGTATTCATGGCAAATAGGTTAGAATACTGACTTATTATTTATTTGATTATGCATTCTATGGTTAGGGGTGACAGTGTATGATACAATGCGAATTATGCGAAGACTATTTTCATGAAGAGAATATAAAAGAATGTCCAGAATGTTTAAAGGAAATGTGTGAAAGTTGCTATGAAATGCATGTTCCTATTTGTTTTTATGTTTCTCAGCATGGTGATATAAATACTTATGATGAATAAATTATACTTATGAGTGGTATGAACAAGGGATACTAAAAATATGCAGTAATATTATTGTAGAATAATTTGTGAATAATGAATAACTAAAATAGTTCAATAATATTTGATATTTAGGGCGGTAGGGAAAATACTATCTCTCTTTTTATATGCGTTTGTTCCTAAAGATATAGGGAAACAAGCTCCAGTTTAAATTTATTCAATACCTTTACAATATTTTAATCCAAGATGCAGTGTTGAATTCTAAGTGATTCGCAGCTTGTCTAACTATTCTAGGTATCCAAATTTTGGAATGGATAATTTTGAAAGTTAACTTGGAACCCTATAGTTTGATAAAAATTATCATGTTTTAGGCGCATTATCAATATTATTACATATTATGGAAATAAAATCGATTCTATATTCTACTAAAAATTTATATTGTCTTATTTTTTATAATAATGTAGGGGGGTAATTATTATGAAAATATTTAAAAGTAAACATAAAAAACTTGCGATAGGTACTTCTATTACTTTGGGAAGCTTGCTTATCATATATTTAGGTATATCAATATATTTCACCAACCATTTTTCTTTTGGAACCTCAATTAATTGTATTAATGTTGGAGGCAAAACGGTAGATGAGGTGAATAAAGAAATAACTTCTAACATTAAGAGCTATACCCTGGTATTAGAAGAGAGAGATGACATTAAAGAAAAGCTCATCTGGAAGGATATTGGTTTAAAATATAATGGTGATGATAAGGTTCAAAGCTTAAAAAAGAATGAAAATTCTTTTTACTGGATTATTGGATTATTTAATAAGAAAAAATTCAATATGCCTGAAATAATTTCTTTTGATGAAGAATTATTAAAAAAAGCTGTTAATAATCTTTCTTGCTTTAATGATAGTAATTTAATTGAACCACAAAATGCTAGTCTTAAATATACAGAAAATGGTTATGAAATAGTAGAAAGTATTAGTGGTAATAAAGTAAATAAAGATATTTTATATAATCATATAAAACAAGCTATTTCTACAGGAGAAACTATAATAAATCTAGAATCAATTGATTGTTATGAAAAACCACAGTACACTTCAAACTCTAAGGAAATTATTGATGCTAAGGATATACTTAATAAGTATATATCTTCAAAAATTACTTACACCTTTGGAGAACATAAAGAAGTATTAGATGGCTCTAAAATTAATGATTGGCTTAAGGTTGATAAAGATTTTAAAGTTGCAGTTGATGAAGAAGCAGTGAAAAATTACATGAACGCATTATCTCGTACCTATGACACTTATGGAGGCACAAGAAATTTTACTGCCTCATCAGGAACAGCAATAGCAGTTAGTGGTGGAAACTATGGATGGTTAATTGATAGCGATAAAGAATCGGAATATTTAATTAGAGCTATAAAAAAAGGAACTGTCACAACTAAGGAACCAGCATATGCACAAGTTGCCTTATATAGAGGAGATAATGATATCGGTAATACTTATGTGGAAATAAATCTTACAAAGCAACATTTATGGTTCTACAAAAATGGTAATCTTATTGTAGACGGAGATATAGTTACAGGCAATGCAAATAGTAAGTATTCAACACCACCAGGTACGTATCAGCTAGTTTATAAACAAAGGGATGCTACATTGACAGGTCCTAACTATGCAACACCAGTTGCCTTTTGGATGCCTTTTAATGGAGACATTGGAATTCACGATGCAACCTGGAGAGCAACCTTTGGCGGAAATATTTATCAATCAGACGGTTCTCATGGTTGTGTAAACGCACCATATAATTTAGCAGAATCAATATTTTCTAACATTGACGCTGGAGCACCTGTTATTTGTTATTTTTAACCATCAAAATAAATAATAGATATAAACATAAAAAGTTTAAATAACATTATAGGTTTATTTTTTTATGATATTTGATATAATATAAATAAGAAGAAGCTTAGTGCTCTAACACTAAGCTAATCCTAGAACGTTTTTGAGTTTTAGGGCTATTGGAAAGATTTTTAATAAGCTAAGAGTTTAAAGCACTAATCTTGTGAGGATGGAGTGCTTTTCTCTTTTGTTTCTATTTTTAATTTGAAACTTTTAGTACTAAAATCTAATTCAATGTTCTTTGTTTGAACACCACTTAATACGTTAATTATGCACACAAGTAAAGTAAATACTAATATGCTAACTACTATCCAAACTAGTATCATATCCAATACCACCCCCTTAAGCTACAGTAAAATTACCTATAGCCCAAGGTGGGAAAACGTACAACCACCGTAGCCATCCACTTCTACGGATTTTCTATAAAATACTTTGATAGTATATCATATATTTTTATTTATTTAAATATATCCTTATTTAATTTATTCCAAATTAGTTAAGTTCTTCAGATAAATTTTTAAGAGCTTCCCCTTGTACTCTATATACTGTCCATTCATCCATTGGTATTGCACCCATTTTCTTATAGAATTTTATTGATGATTCATTCCAATCAAGACACCACCAATCTAATCTTCCACAGTTACGTTCTACAGCAATTCTACCTAATGCTGAAAGTAGGCATTTTCCTAATCCTAATCCCCTCATTTCTGGTCTTATGTATAAGTCTTCTAGATATAAATTAGCTCTACCTAAGAAAGTAGAAAAATTGTGGAAAAATAGCGCAAATCCAACTGGCTTATTATTATATTCCCCTATAATAACTTCAGCCTGTTTTCTTACGAATAAAGATTCATGTAAAATCTCTTCTGTTGCAACTACTTCATGTAGTAATTTTTCATAATCTGCTAATTCTTTTATAAAATCAAGAATTAACTTATTATCCTTTTCTGTTGCAAACCTTATTTTAAAATTAGGTATTTTAGTTTCTAAATAATTGTCCATAACGTACCCCCATTTTTTTATATTTTTTAGTCTATATAATAAACATTAGTTTCTTTTATATAATTTTACAAGTAGTTCCTACTAATTATTGATGTTAAAACATTAATTTTATATTATTGAACTGAAAATGATAATATAATTATATAAATTATTCATATTAGGAGGTTTTTATGGCACAATGTCCAAATTGTAAAAATAAAATACCCTTTAAAAAAGTATTGTTTTTAACATCTTTTAATAGGATTCAATGTAAATCTTGTGGAAAATATCTTGTTTGCAACCAATTACGTGGTAGTTTATTTGGAGGAATTGGTGGTGGAATTGGAGCTTTAGTACTTTTATATGCACTTAAAAGTTTCTTAAGTAAAACATTTGGAATTAAAAATATTGTTTTAATAATACTTTGGATAGTTTCATTAGTTATTGTATCTTATTATTTTACGAAACTTGAATTAGATGAATATAATTTTCTCTAATTTATATATACATCGCAAAAGGGAGTTTACTAGTTAAGAGTTAAGAGTGAATAGTTAACAGTTGTGGTTATTACTAATCACTTTGTTCATAGTAATTCTCAACGTATTTTTTAAATTTAGTTTTTTAAATCTAACTAAGCAATAAATTATGGTCTTGGCTCCATAACAAATGGGACAGGCACGGTAAGTTTATTTTCTTCGTTAACACTTGATACTC